>CAZXJE010000009.1:0-24407 GCA_964640835.1 uncultured Eubacteriales bacterium | reverse complement strand
ACTGCAATATCATATTTTTCTTTCATTGTTCTTTCCCTTACTAATCTGCCGGTATTATACATTTTCTTACCTGTCAAGAAAACTGCACCATTTCTATGTAGGGTCCGTTCCCCGAACGGACCGTTTTGGAAACGGTCCCTACATCTAAAATAGAAAGACTCCTACAAATGTCTCGTTGTTCATTTTTCGAAATCAATAATTGGAACACTCGGAATGTCAATCATCACGGATATTTGAAAGCTGCAACTCATTCTTTGGGGTTGACAGGTGGAAGTGAAAAGTAAAAAATATGGGCTGAATGAATAGGAGGAAACCTCACTGAAAACTTTTTACTCCCGCAAACGCTATTTCCCTCTGGTTTTAGTCTTTTCCACACTTCTGCTCGGGCTTATGGTGAGGGCGGAAGACTTTGGGTTTATCAAGGGAAAGACTATGACACCGGACCTGAGCGCTCTTAGTGATGTCAAAATCCAAATCTCTGGCAAGGACCTATATTTCGAAAAAACACTCACCAGCAACCATGCAGGGTTTTTTCATATGACAGGACTTCTCGCCGGGCACTACATAATCCGATTCGAAACACCGGGATATCACTCCACCGTTCAAACGAATGTGTATGTACTCCCCTCTCAATCGCTGTTCATCAAAGCTGTTCTCCAAAGAGAAGACAGTACAGACATGTCTTTCTCCGAAGTAATCCGAACAGATTTCAACCAGTGCCTCCAACAGACTATCCTTGACAGGATCAACTTGTATGTTCTCCCTTCAGCTCATAATGTCTGGGCGCTTATGGAAAACCAAGATCTATCGGCCACGAGCAATCGTATCGATGTAGGAGGCTTGTGGAATAACATTCCCGCCGTTTTTAGCGCCAGAGGCGGGGGATCTTGGACACAGAACTCATATTTTTTAAACGGCTTTGACATGACCGACCCATATTGGACCGGGATGCCATTGTTTTTTCCTGATTACTACGCATTAGGATACACACAGCTGTACAATGCAAGCCATCCTCCTTACATCCTCACTCCTGGAGGCCAATTCAACCTGTTAACTCAATCTGAGCAATCCACCTTCCATGGGGGAATCTCGGCATTTTATACACAACGTTCTTTACAGGATTCAAACATCACTCCGAAACTGGAAGAAGAAGGAATCTTTGAAGCTCACACCTTCGATTATTTTCTCGATGGGAATTTTCATATATCCGGACCATTGGTCAAAAATAAACTATCCTTTTTCGCTTCAGTGACGGCCAACGACCTCTCCCGTGATATGGCCGAGTTTGATGAAATGGACAAGTCATCACTGCTCTCAGGTCTGATTAGTCTGCGATACAACGTTGCCCAGAGTTCTCTCCGTGTTCTCTGGACAGGTCAAAAGATCTCCTACGCATCTTATGGTGCGAATAGAAATATTCCTTTTTCATCGACTTCAGATCGAAAGGACACATACGATGTTTTTCAGGCTCTCTGGACCACCTGGATCCAGAACCGGCATTTCTTTAAAGTCGGACTCAACTATACATACGGCCATATTCAGTCCGATCTACAAGATGACATCACCGGTCCCCACGGCATAGAAATTTTTCAGAGGACACCGAGCGGTCCCGCATCCTTCGCATACAAGGATACACGAAAAACTCTCGCCATTCTCCTCCGAGGAGATTCGGTGTTTGATGATCTGTTATTCGGTGACCACAGGCTTCAATACGGCCTTCAAGTGCAGAAATCTCAATCCTTTTCGCAAAAAAACATCCAAGAGAATTTGCACCTTCATTTTTACGATGGAGATCCCCTCGAGGTCGTCAAGTTCAACACTCCCGCGGAACATGATGAAGCCTCCCTCCAATTCAATTTTTATGTCCAGGACACTCTGACATTCTCGAGTCTTCTCTCACTATATTTCGGACTGAACTTCGACTTCAGCAAGGGATGGATTCCCGGGCTTGGTTCGGAATCCCCGTCACAGGAAACATCCGTAGAAGAGAGCAGGGTCCAGTGGTTTTCAGTGTCCCCACGTTTAGGGATCATCATCCCTTTATCCCCCTCGAAACAATCGGCTCTGAAACTGTCATTTGCCCGTTACTATTTCCGGCTGCCCCTCAATTATCTCACCTACGGGAATCCTGGTGCCCTCGGAGGACTAGTCTATGTCTGGAACGACAGGAATAATGACTGCCAATTTCAAGAGGACGAGACAGGAAAGCTCCTCAGGCGTGAAGGCCCACTCTACTCTAGCATAGACCCTGACCTTAAAAGACCTTACACGGATGAATATTCCATCGTTTTTAATTCTGCATTCGGCGCCGATTGGTATTTTGCACTTGGCGGATTTTATCGAGGCACAAGAAACCTAGTGAAAACTTTAAACACCGGAGTCCCCTATTCAGCATACGACTCCCATTACATCCTGGACATCGGCGATGATTCCATTTCCAAAACTGAAGACGACCAAATCTTTACTGTCTATGATCAGTGGAGTGATACTCTTGGGAAAGACTTTTTTCTCCTCACAAACCATGCCAAAGACCCCCGTGTCTCTCACTACTTTGGGGTTGATCTGAATCTGGTTAAAAGATTCGGCCCCACATTCACTTATTTTCTCTCAATGACCGCTACCCAGGCTGAGGGCTCTACTAATCCAGGGAACACAGAGTGGGAAAACGATGACGGTGTCATCGGGACTCTCTTCGATAACCCTAACACATTGATCAACACCAAGGGAAGATTGCGTTTCGACAGGGCATATACGGTCCGTATGGGACTAAATTACCTGGCTCCTTTTGATATCAACCTGGGCTGTATCATCAAGTATTATGACGGACAACCATTCTCTCGGAAGATCATCGTAGAAGATATGAACCAGGGGCCCTTTTATATACAAGCTCACTCACGCGGTGCTGTCCGCTATGAGTTCAACCTTACACTCGACCTCCGCATCGAGAAAGTTTTCCGTATCGGCTTTTCCAAACTGAGACTTCTCCTCGACGGATTCAACATCCTAAACAGCAGGCTCGCCACAGAAGAGAATCAGTGGACCGGTCCTGAGTTCAAACTCCGTTATGCAACAGAGATCCAATCCCCAAGAGTCTTCCGCTTAGGACTGGCCTTCGAATTCTAAAGAAAATCGAATTCATCACGATAATAAGAACCTTCAGCGATCATTTATAGAATCAGAGGTGATGGATTGAGCGAAATAAGGGAAGATTCCGACCCAACCTAACCCAGCCTTCACGAATCGCCGTCGAGGGAACCCACCGAAGGTGGGCGTCGAGGACTGTATGAGCACAAGAAGAATAAACATGTGTGGCACTCATAGCTGATGTCTCAGAAGCAGAATAAAAGTAAACGTGCGCAGATCCGCAGACGCCTTATAAGAAAAAGGGGGGCCATCCAATGAATAAATCAATGGGTGGGAGGGCGGCGTTAAAAATCTGACAGGAGCGAAAACATCTCTTCTGATTCTAGTCTGAAAGGTACTCATTATTTCGATGAGTCAGAAAACGTAAGTTGCCTTGACATCATACACACATTATGTTACCAAATCCCCTACTGCATATGATGGTTAAATGGAGGACATCTCACCTATTCATCCTTTGTTTCTTTGGACTCGCTCTTGGCCTCCACTCCTCTCCAGACACTCCCAAGTACACAGACCAAGAATGCCTGGCGTGTCACGGAGATTACAACCTCGCACAAGTCCTTATAGACGGCGCAATTCGGTCTCTGTACGTGGATCCTGAAGCATGGGCTCAGGATGTGCACAAAATGGGACAGCTCTTGTGTGTGGATTGCCACACTTATGCCAATCCCTATGTGCACTTCCGGGAAGGATTTGTGGATGTGGACTGCGCCAAATGTCATCCCGAACAGTCAGAAGAGTATCTCAAAAATCTACATTTCGAATACACTCCATTATTGCCCGAAAGAGAACTCCCGCTCTGTTACGACTGCCATACCAAACACCACATCCTTCGTCATGATAACCCATCCGCCTCCATACACGAAAATAACATTGAAGTGACCTGCGGAGAATGCCACCCGGAAGTCATGGTGACAGGATTACTTAAAGGCTCCTCGATCGGCAAGATATCAGGACATCGAAAGGGAGACATATCCGAAAAGTTCGACATGGCCATCTGTATCCAATGTCATAATCCAGCACATGGATCCAATACAGTTTACAAAGAATTTTGTACACGTTGTCATGATCCCATGCAGCCAGCAAACATCGCCGTGGGGCCCACTCACCTGAATTCCGCAAAATGGATGGGCTTCAACACAGTGGGTGGAGGTTTGGCTCTATTCTTAATCTTAGGGACATTTGTTTACCTGGGATACAAATCTCGGGGAGCATTCGAAAGGAGAATAAGAGACTGGCACGAGTCCATGAAAATGAAAGAGGAACAGAAGGAAACAGAGGAAGAAAAATCCGAGGATTTAGAGCACACGGAACCAAAGCAAGAAGACAATGAGCAATAAATCAAAAAAATACGCCATGCTTTTTGACTTGAGAAAGTGTATTGGTTGCAACACATGCTCCATAGTCTGCAAAAGTGAAAATGATGTCCCTCTCAGTGTGTGGCGAGCCTGGGTCAAAAAAGTCGAGAAGGGGAATTATCCTCATGTGAGAGAATTTGCGCTTCCTCTCGTTTGTAACAATTGTGAAAATCCGATTTGTGTGACTGTATGCCCGGTCAATGCAGGAATCAAACGCTCAGATGGGATCGTCTATATCGACCCACACAGGTGTATCGGATGTCGTTACTGTATGGCTTCCTGCCCATATGGCGTGAGATACATCAATCCAAGAACGAAGATCGCAGAGAAGTGCTCTTGGTGCCACCATAGAGTGGATGCAGGTCTTATGCCGGCATGTGTGGTTGCCTGCCCGACCGGGGCCATTCTTTTCGGCGACTTGAACGATCCGGAAAGCGAGATCGCTCAAGTTATTGCTAAAAATGCAGTGCATGTCATCAAGCCCGAAATGGGGACGGGGCCTCAGACTTATTACATCGGTTTGGATATCGAAGCTGTAGAAGCCACAGAGGAAGAGAAGTGATGGAGACACAAGTCCTTTACAACATCACTCACCAGGAAGCCTTCGGCCTGTTTATCGCCATTTATTTTTATCTTACCGGATTAAGTGCCGGCTCCTTCATTCTCTCCACCCTGTCCTATGGTTTCGGGATGGAACAGTATAAGCCTCTGGGCAAAGTGGGGATTGTTCTAGCCACTGTCCTATTGATTATCGCACCGATCTTCCTGCTGTTCCACATAGGAGCGCCATACAGAGCCTGGCACCTCTTTGTCTATCTCAACTGGTCTTCTCCGATAACCTGGGGATCATTTTTGCTCATACTCTATCCCCTCAACTGCATTATCTACGCGTATTTTATGTTCAAGGGCAACCTCAAACGCACTCGCCTGTTTGGATTCATCGGTATTCCCTTGGCTATATCTGTCCATGGATATACAGGTTTTATTTTGGCTTTCGGCAAGGCAAGAGCCCTCTGGAACACTGCCATCATGCCGATCCTATTCCTTGCATCGGCCATCGTATCAGGAATTGCCCTGATGATCCTTGTCTGTATAATAGCCGGACGATTTTTTTCTAAAGAAAAAACAGTAAACAAGGACTTGATCTTCAGTTTGAGCAAACTGCTCGCATGGATGATCGTTTTTGACCTCTTTCTAGTCGGATGCGATCTTCTTGTCCTATCGATCTCTCATTCGGATGCCCAGGCTGCATTTCACCTTCTTCTCGGAGGGAATTTCAGCTTTCTTTTCCTGGTTGTTGAGAATGTGCTGGGCAAGATTCTGCCATTTATCTTGCTCATTGTTCCGAGGTTCAGGAATTTGGCCACTGTGACGATTGCATCCATCCTGGTGGTCGTCGGTATATTTTTCATGAGGTATGTTGTCGTATTAGCCGGGGAATATATTCCCTTATTGTAAAAAATATGAATAGTTCAGGTGGAATGAGTAAATGCTAAAAAAAAGATACTCGCGACGGAGATTTGTGAAGACCGGAATCACCTGGACTGCAGGTATGGCGGCTAGCCATCATGCTCTGTCCAAAACCCGTGATCACACTCAGATAGCTGTATCCCGCACATCGCTGAAATCCCTGACTGCGATCCCAACAACTTGCAAACAGTGTCCCGCAGGCTGTGGCATTATCGCTTACCTTAATGGCAACAGGCTCGTCCAGATTCTCGGAAATCCAGCTCACCCCCATAACAGAGGAGGAATATGCGCCAAGGGAGTGGCGGGAATTAACCTTGTCAATGACCCAGAAAGACTGCTTTATCCGATGAGAAGAGTTGGTTCCCGGGGGGACGGAGCACTGACACGCATCACCTGGGATGAAGTGTATGTTTTACTCGGCCAACGCATCAAAGGTCTTATCCAAAACGGACGGACCGATGAATGGCTCACAGACACCGGGGAAGAGGATCCCCTGCTTGTAAGACTTCTGGCTGCTATCGGATCGAACGTTCGTATAAACCGGCATCGCCTCAAGAACAGCAATCGAACGGCTGCCTACCATTCGATGATCAAAGCTTCTCAAGTCCTCGAAGATGTAGGCCGCAGCCGGCTGATACTGAACTTCGGGGCCAATCCGTATGCCAATCACGACCGTCTCTTGCCCATGGCCAGACAGATTGTCGACGCCCGAATCAACAGGGGTGCGAAGCTCGTCACTTTCGATGTGAGGATGTCAGAGACAGCCGCTCAAAGCGACGACTGGTATCCCATTCAGCCAGGCACTGATGCCATTGTGGCTCTGGCAATAGCCCATATCATTGTGGAAAAAGATCTTGTGGACCGCGATTTTATCCAAAAAAAGACAAATTCCTCCTTTAGCCAGCTGAGACAGCATCTCACCCAATATTCGCCAGAAGCTGCAGAGAGAGTGTGTGGAATTAAAGCGGCAGTCATCGAAAAAATCGCTCTGGAATTTGTTTCGCAGAAGCCTGCAGTGGCCATCACTGGAGGGGGCATCATCGATCATGAGAACGGGATGCAAAACGTCCGGTGTATCTCTCTACTCAATTGGATCACTGGAAATTTAGAGAAAGAAGGTGGAATTTTTGTTCCTCCCTTGACAGATCTCCATCCGCAAGACATACAGTCCCCATCAAAAACTAATGAGGAGAAAGAAAAGAGTATCAGGACTTTGTCTCAAGTTTTCGACGAAAGCCGTAAGATCGACACCTATTTTGCTTTTATGGCGAACCCCGCGTTTTCAGAACCTGAATGTGCATCCATATCTCGCTACTTCCAAGACGAAAATAAGGTGCCCTTTCTCGTCGTGATGGACACACATCTTACAGAAACAGCCCGACTCGCTGACCTTGTTCTCCCTGCTGCCACCTATCTGGAAGGATGGGGTCTAGAGATCTTCCCCAGTATCGACAAGAGGATCATACTCAACCTCAGACAGCCGGTTGTCTCACTCCTGAGCACTACCCAGGCACTGCGCATGCCGGAGTTCGAGGAGGGAAAACTTCTTTCAGATACATTCCGCCCAAGAGGAGAGGCTAAGGAGATCGGCAATTTTAGCATTGAGCTCTCTCGAAGATTAGGAAAAGACATTTGGGAACAACTCCCCTATAAGAACACAAGGGACTTGGTCATGAAGTCAGTGGAAAGTGTCAAAGAGTGTGATCTCGAGTTTTTGAAAAGAAATGGTTTCTGGATTGGGAAACATCCCGCGGCGCACGATCTGAGACACCCTGGAATGGAGCAGTCTCAAAGCTTTGTACAGAGAGTGTCTATTTCCTCACCCATAGAAGAGGACCAGGCATATCCTTCTATGCCTGTGTACTCGCCTGTTGATGCGCACAAAGATCTTGGTGGAAACGAGTTCATCCTCACAATGTACAAATCGAATGTATGGGCAAAGGGCACGGCTAACAGCAAGTGGGCACGGGAGATTTTCCATGTGAACCGCCTGTGGATCAATAGAGAGGCCGCTGCTAGCCTGGACATCTTAAACGGAGACATGGTGCGTATCGTCTCGTCTGTGGGTGCTCTCGATATCCGTGTAATCATTACAAGCCGCATTCATCCTCAATCTGTTGCTCTGGCTGAAGGGTTGGGACACGATGCTGTCGGGAACGTAGCCCAAGGCAAACGATTTAAAAGCTCCGATTTGGATACCTCTCTCATCTGGTGGACAAAAGCCGGTAATGGCGTGAACCCGTATACGGTCATCGAACGACGGAAAGATCCGTTCGGGGGTGGATATGCCCTCAAGGATACAGTCGTCCGGATAGAAAAAATATAAAGGATCAACATCTATTATGAATAAGAGGAGTATGAAGATGATGAGGAGATTCATACCCATAATCCTTGCCATTATTATATTTTGTGCGCTTCACGCAACATCCATGACTGCAAAGGATAACACTGAGGGACAAATCCGGAGGTTGACTCGATCTGGGAATAACGTGGCTAAGTATCCCTGCTTGAGCAGCGATGGACAAACAATGCTCTACACACTGGAGATCAAGGAGAGTGGAGAGGAAGCCAGGGCCATCAAGATCATGAACCTCGGAGACGGCACGGAGACCGAGCTGTTTCGGGACGGGACTCAACCGGCACCCAGCCCTTTTGAAGAGGGCTTCCTGCGTGTGGGTTCCAAACCTCCGATATTGAGTGGAAACGGAAAAATCGCGGTATTTACCCTGAGCATAGACGGTCCACTCAATCTGCAGGACCATTTTCTAGCTATTTTATCCACGGATGGCTCAGGATTTTGGATGACGTCTTTTCCCATCCAGAATCTTGTAGGAGTAAACCTCAAGTCGCATGAGTTTAAAAATGGAGATTGGGAAAGAGTCGCCAACTACGCTCTCAGCGCCGATGGAAATAGAATCGCGTGCTTAGTGAAAGGACATTTGGGGCCGCGAAGGTTTGGAAGTGCCAGCGGGATCATCTTCCTGGATGTGGCCAAAAAAAAACAGACCACTCTTCTTGCGCCTGAATTTAAAGCCGATGGATGGACGTGGCCTTCATTCCCCCGCCGGCCATCAACTGGTGGAGGGTGGGCATTTTGTATGAGTGAAGATGGCCAGACAGTCGTTTTCGGTGCCCAGTCTTCTGACGACCCAAATAATTATGACCTCTACACGACTCGGTGGATGAGCAAAGATATTGAACGGCTCACAGACTTCAACGACCGGTGGTTCAGCCTGGCTGACATCACTCAGAACGGCCAGGAGGTGTTATTCTTTTACAACGGGAGAAAAAAGCAGGGAATCGGGACCTACAGGATCAACAGGAATGGGACTGGTCTGATATATCTTGAATCTCATTTTGCACCAAGGATCGAATTTTTTGACATGTCTGGGGATGGTCGTTTTGCCATCTTCAAAAATATCTATCAAGGAAAAAAACTGAATCTTCAATCAGGTGAAGAGATCGTGGCCTTTTCGGACAAAACCGAAGGTTATGTCCAGGGTATCACGCCCATGGATTTCCCCCATTTTCCATCGTTCTGGAGGCCCCAGATCATGAGTACATCTGGTAAAGAAATCCTGCTCGTCGGACCTCCACAGGGAAAGGATTCGCCAGAAATTTACCTTTTAACTATAGGCACAGATTAAAATGCCTTTGCCAAGATACAAAAAACAGTTCTGGTTGGTGATATCTATCGGAATCGTAGTACTTCTCCTCGCCGGTGGAGGATTGAGTGTCTACCTTGTGCGATATTCAGCCACGAGCGACCGCGTGTGTTTGCAGTGCCATCCCGAGCTCATCGACCTCTGGAAGGAATCCAATGGCCATCCTGCGGATTCGACATCATGCCACGAATGCCACTCTCCAGGTCGAAAGATTCTCCCTTCTGATTGGAATATCGGCAGGCATGTCCGGAACCAGATCGCCCCTCCAGAATATTTGGCCGATGACTTTTTGACGTCACAACGCTGTCTGGAATGCCATCCAGAAGTTCTCGATCTTGGCTATGAGGTTCAAAAGAAAGTTATAAAATTTACACACCGCTATCACATCGATGAAGGCATGGAGTGTGTGGACTGTCACAGGACAGCCGGACATGATTACATGACGGGAAGCGCCAACCGTCCCAGCATCAACGAATGTCGAGATTGTCATATTAAGGAATTCTTTGGGCCCCCGAAATCCCAGAAATGTTTCAGCTGTCACGAGGTAATACTGACTCCAGGTAAAACTTTGCAATGATTCAAACGATCGATATTTTCTTTATTCTCTGCGTCCTTGTTGTATTTTTCTGGGGCACAAACAGACATTTCCGACTTTGGCGTACGGGAGTTCAAGACGATCGATCCGACAGGATGGGATACCGCTTAAAAACTCTCCTCACTGAGGTGATCGCTCATCGATCCATTCTGCGAGATCCATTTCCGGGAACTCTCCATCTATTCATATTTCTTGGCTTTCTCATACCACTCCTCGTGATCTTTATTGTACAATTCATGTTTACCCTTCCCCTGCCTCTCTCAAATATAGTATCACTTCTTCTGGATATCCTCGGATTCGCCGCCGGTATATCAATCCTTTTGATCCTTTACCGCCGGTATATCACGCGTCCTCCACGACTATCCAACACTTCTGATGATCTGGCCGTCCTCCTTCTGCTCCTGAGTATCATTTTGACAGGATTTCTTGTCGAAGGCTTGCGCCTATCTGTTATCGGAAAGGATAAACAGGCTTGGGCGCCCATCGGAAATACGATCGCATCCCTGTGGAACGCCACAGGTATGGACAACTCTGTCAAAGGCACGCTAACAACTCTGCTTTTCAGGATTCACTTTTTTCTTGTCCTCGCTACGATTGTTTACATCCCCTTCTCAAAACTTTTCCATATCATCTCTTCGCCTCTGAACATCCTTTACCGCTCTCTCGAACCAAAAGGCACCGTTAGCCACATGGATCTCGAGGATGAGGAGGCTGAGAGCTTCGGGATCAGCACGATCGAGGAGTTTTCTTGGAAGCATCTTATGGACTTGGATGCCTGCACACAATGTGGAAGATGCCAAGATTACTGTCCTGCGTATCTTACAGAAAAACCCCTCTCCCCTAAAGTGCTGATCAAGGACCTGAAGGATCACATGTATCTTACAATCCCGCAACTCCTCAGACAAAAGCCCCAAGCGAGTGACAACACAGAAATTCCTCCCCTCGTCGGGAAAGTCATCGCCGAGGATGTTCTCTGGACATGTACCACATGCAGATCATGTATGGAACACTGCCCCGTTTATGTGGAGCATGTGGATAAGATCGTAGACATGAGACGTTATCAAGTTCTCATGGAGAGTAAGTTTCCCGAGGAGCTCACGACAGCTTTCCGCGGATTGGAAAAAAACTCAAATCCATGGGGTTTGGGCTTTGACACGCGTGCGGACTGGGTGGGGGACATGAACGTTCCTATCCTATCAGAGATCGGAGGAAAAGAAATCGATTACCTCTTTTTTGTGGGGTGCATCCGGTCTTTTGATGACCGAAACAAAAAAGTTACCCAAGCTATGATTAAGATCTTGAATCATCTAGGTGTGAAGTTCGCAATACTGGGATTGGAAGAGGGATGCTGTGGGGATCCTGCCCGCCGGGTCGGTAACGAGTATCTCTACCAAATGCTCGCTCAGACCAATATCGATATATTCCAAAAGTACAATATCAAAAGAATCTTAACGAGCTGTCCTCACTGTTATAATACCTTTAAGAACGAGTATCCCCAACTGGGCTTCTCCAGTGAAGTCCTCCATCATACAACTTTTCTATGGGAAAGTCTGAAAAAGGGCCAACTGAAACTCACAGAGAGCCGGATCAAGACGATCACCTATCATGATCCCTGCTATCTCGGAAGGTACAATGATATATTCGAGCCACCGAGAAACATTCTCCGGTCCCTGCCCCATATGGATGTTCGAGAGATGAAGCGCAACAGGGCCGATTCCTTGTGCTGTGGTGCAGGCGGTGGCGGGATGTGGATGGATGAGAAAATAGGAAAGAGAATCAACATCGAACGTCTTGAAGATGCCCTTGCAACCAGCTGCGAAGGCGTGGCCACAGCCTGTCCGTTCTGCGTCACCATGTTCAATGATGCAATCAAAGACAAAGCGCTAGAGAACGACTTCCAGATCTGGGATATCGCAGAGCTCATTGCCGATTCCATCTCTGAAACCGACTAGACGTTTAGAGGAGAATCTCTCGGAGAACAGCTATGGCCCGCTCCACATCTTCATCATCGACATCCTTGTGTGTAACAAAACGGATGTCTTTTGCCGGAGTAGCCAAGGCGAGTACGTTTTTCTCCTTAAGCTTTGTGATCAAGTCATCTGCCGTTAACTTGGGATGATCGAATTTAAATATAATGATATCTGTCTCCACATACTCGGGATTGAGACCTATCCCTGGCAAATCATGTATCTCCATGGCCAGCTTTTTCGCTCGCTTGTGATCCTCTCCCAAACGTGACACCATCTCATTGAGCGCCACAATGCCTGATGCCGCCAAGATACCCACCTGTCTCATCCCTCCACCTAAGGCCTTTCGCACTCTCCGAGCTTGATCGATAAAGCTTTGCGGCCCAACAATGACAGATCCCACGGGAGCCGAGAGTCCCTTGGAGAGGCAGAACATGATCGAATCCCCAACAGCCGCATACTCATGAACGGGGATACCGGTCGCTTGACTGGCGTTGAACACTCGGGCCCCATCATAATGGATCTTGACATCATGTCTGTCTGCTACCTCACGAATGGCCTTCAAATTCTCAAGAGGCACCACGGCTCCACCCCAGCCATTGTGGGTGTTTTCCACACAGATGAGCGAAGTTCTAGGGAGATGGACAGATGGTTTTTTAATGTTGCGCTCCACCTCAGAGGGATCCATCGCTCCTCTGTTCGATTGAAGAGGTCTTGGATTTATCCTGGATACAAAGGTTATGCTCGTTGATTCCATGTTGTAGATATGGGCTTTGGCTTCTACGATGACTTCATCCAATTCCATGGTCCAGACATTGACTGCAATAGAGTTCCCCATCGTTCCGGAAGGAACGTAAAGAGCTGCCTCTTTATGCATCAGGACTGCTGCCATGGATTCCAACTCTTGTACGGTGGGGTCATCCCCCAAAACATCATCCCCAACAATGGCCTCTGCCATGGCCTTTCTCATCTGTTCAGTAGGTCGTGTGACTGTGTCGCTCCTGAAATCCGAGAATTCATGCATTTGTCTAGCCTCCTTCAATCCGGAAAAACACATTATAATTAAATCGCTTTTTTCGAGCAAATCATTTCACTTTACTAGCAGGATTTTCAGAACAGTGATGGGCAGAATTCTGAATAACAGTATTAAGTGATCAGATTATGTGGTTGAGAAAACCATAAGAAGGGCTCCATGTGGGCATGGAGCTTGTTTATGTAGGGTCAGCTCCCCAACCGGAACGTTTGGGAAACGGTCCCTACATCCAAATAGAGCTGCCTTGTTGTTCTGTTGTTCATTTGTGAAATCACTAATTGGAACACCCTGAACAGCATTCATCGTGGTTTTTTAGACGACTACAGGGAACTTTTTTGAGGTTTACTTGGTTATTAAACTGTGGTATTTTTTAATTGTCTTGTCTGGATTTTTTGAGTCAGGACGACTGCAGCAGTTTTTTGATCCGAAAGAAAAAACTGTTTGCTTGGCCCTGGATGTTTGAGACCGATAAAAAGAAGCTACTCATAGATTATGACAATCAACAAGATCTTTAAATTTTGCGCTATTACACTATCAGCACTCATCCTATTCTTCGTCAGCGCTCTTATCGCCTATCAAATCACTCTTAAAGGAGAAATGGTTTCTATCCCCGACCTCACAAACAAGTCTCTGCAGGAAGCCAGAGAGATCCTCATGGACAAAAAACTCTTTGTCATCAAAAGCGGGATAGAGCTTCATGATAGATTCGACAAGGATAAGATCATTCGACAGGACCCTCTTGCGGGTTCGAAAGTCAAGATCAACAATATTCTTAAAGTTGTTCTGAGTGCAGGAAAAGAAAAGGTCATTGTTCCTCGCTTTGTCGGGCGGAGTCTCCAAGCGATTGGCCCAGAACTCATCGAAGCCGGGCTAATGAAAGGAAAGATATCACACGTCCATACTTCTGCATACGCAGCAGGAAAGATCATCTCCCAAAATCCCTTAGATGATGAAGAGGCGGCACGGGGTTCACGGATCAGTTTTTTAGTGAGCCAGGGTGAAAGAGAGAGAAAATTCCTGATGCCTGATCTGATCGGAAAACGGGCCTCCGTGGTTATCGAAAAATTGAAAGAGTTGGAATTCAACATCGGGCATATACGATACTCCTATTATCCAGGTTTGGAATCGGGGATCATCATCAATCAATATCCTGAAACCGGCTCTCGGATTCAAAGAAGAAATCTTATCACTATGGAGGTTAGCAAATAATGATTCAGATCGCACCCTCTATCCTTTCCGCAGATTTCACACGAATTGCAGATGCCGTAAAAATGGCCGAAGATGCTGGGGCAGACCTCATCCATGTGGACGTCATGGATGGTCACTTTGTGCCCAACCTCACGTTGGGTCCAGAGCTGGTCGCTTCTCTCAAAGATAAAACGACTCTCCCCCTGGATGTTCATCTCATGGTTGAAAAGCCTGGATTATTCATCCCACTCTTCCAGGAAGCGGGAGCAGATTGGATATCGATCCATATCGAGGCATCTGTACATCTCCAAAAGGACATCACTTTTATAAAAGAAAAAGGGCAAAAGGCGGGTCTTGCGCTCAATCCAGCAACTCCCATCCACCTCATGAACGAGATCATTCAGGACCTCGACTTTGTTCTCTTGATGACAGTCAACCCGGGCTGGGGAGGCCAAGGATTCATCCCATCATGTCATAAAAAGATCAGTCATCTGAAAAACTGGCTCACAGGACAGAAACTGGAGATTCCGGTCCAGGTCGA
The DNA here is from genome assembly GCA_964640835.1 of uncultured Eubacteriales bacterium. Lineage (GTDB taxonomy): Bacteria > Acidobacteriota > Aminicenantia > Aminicenantales > Aminicenantaceae > WTAW01. The sequence continues at coordinate 9,446 of CAZXJE010000009.1, read as the reverse complement.
CGGCGGAATCAAATTGAATAATTTTGAAGAGATCATCCAGGACGGAGCTGATATCATCGTTATGGGTTCCGGGATCTACAAAGAAGAGAACCCTCCGGAAGTCATCAAAACGATCAAATCGCTAGCCGAAAAGTACGAAAAACCATGAATTGTTTAGTCACTGGTGCAGCTGGATTTATCGGGTCGCACCTCACTCGCCGACTCCTCAAAGAAGGTTTATCTGTTGTCGGTGTGGACAGTTTCACCGATTATTATCCCAGGTGGATCAAAGAAAATAATCTATCCCCAATAAAAAATGAGAGCAATTTTTCGTTAATCGAAGAGGACATCAATTCTCTAGACCTTAACCGGCTTTTGCAAAGGGTCGATTACGTTTTCCACCTGGCTGCCCAAGCAGGTGTTAGAGCAAGCTGGGGTTTGAGTTTTTCCGAATATATGCGGAATAACATCGAAGCCACACAAAGGCTGCTGGAAGAATCAAAGGAGCAATCCCTGCACAAATTTATCTACGCATCATCCTCTTCTGTTTATGGATATTGCCCTGAGCTTCCCATGTCAGAAGAAAGTCCCCTGCTTCCCTATTCGCCCTATGGAGTCACCAAGTTGGCCGCCGAGAATCTGTGTTATCTCTACTCCAAGAACTACGGTGTCCCCACGATATCCTTACGTTTTTTCACTGTTTACGGTCCAGGACAGCGCCCCGATATGGCATTTCACAAATTTTTTAAATCAACATCTGAGAACAAACCCATTACTATTTTTGGTACAGGAGAGCAAACAAGAGATTTTACATATATAGAGGATATCGTAGATGCCATTATTGCATGCACCTCACACGGCAGAACAGGAGAAACGTACAATCTCGGTGGAGGAAACAGAAAAATGTTAAAAGATCTCTTCCCTCTTTTCGAAGAGATTTGTGAAAAAAAAATCAGTGTCAAATGGGAAGAAAAACAGAAGGGAGATGTCCCCCATACGTTAGCGGACATACAAAAAGCAAAGGAAGACTTAGGATTCGATCCAAAAACACCGATCGATGAGGGACTAAGCGAAGAATGGAGGTGGATCAAAAACCTCTATTCCCCTTAAGGATAAACGATAATGATAAGACCACCGAAAACGTTCAAAACTGAGAAAATAATCCTGTATGGACTCCTCATTCTTCTTGTTCTCTTTTCAATGAGTTGCAGCAAAAAGGAAACAGTAATCGATCCTGAGATCGCCTCGAATGATGAGCTACTGTTTAATCTGGGTATAGAATCTATCGAAAAAGATCCAGAAAAGGGGCGCCTCTATTTACGGCAGGTTATCGATTCCTTCCCAAAAAGTTTTTACGCCCAAAGGGCGAAATTGGCCATCGCCGATTCTTATTTTGAAAAGGGAGACGAAGGGAGCATGATCATCGCTTCCTCCGAATACAGAGAGTTCATCTCTCTATTCCCTCTCAGCCCATCTGCATCTTATGCCCAATACCAGATAGGGATGGCCTATTATAAAAAGGCCTTGAAACCCGGACGCGACCAGACCAAAACAGAACAGGCCCTAGTAGAGTTTAAAAAAGTGATCACTACTTACCCATTGAGTGACGAGGCCAAGCAAACAGAGGAAAAGATCCAGGACTGTGAGGAACGATTGGCAGCGCACACACTCAGCATAGGAGAGCTCTATTACAAAAGAACGGCATATAAAGCCGCGACAAGCCGCCTGATCGATATCCTCACGGGGTATCCGAATTATTCAGAGATGGATAAAGTCTATTTTTATCTTGGCGATTCTTATTATAAATGGGAGAAGATCGAGGAGAGTATTCCCTATTTTCGGAAGCTCATAACAGATTATCCCCAGAGCAAATACGCAGAAAAAGCTGTAGAAAGAATGCAGGAGATCGAAAAACGAACATAAAATAGAAAACGTTTAAATGTGAATCTTGTTTATTGTGGAGGTCAATATGAATTTAAAGCGCAAAATTTTGAGTACCGTACTGATGCTGTTTGTATTCACCAGCCTGTCTTATGCTCAAGAGCCGACACCGGATTATTCAGATGGTAATAAGTGGAGTGCAGGTCTCGGATTTGAATACTTCAAAAGCACCATCAGTTGGGATGAGGACAGTCTTATCTCACCACTCAAGACATACTTGATGACTTTTCATATCAACTATGAGATCTTGGATGGTTTGAATATAGGGGGGATTTTCGGTTATGTTTCGTCCGATTATAAGTCTCTAACATTTCGAGATTTACCCATATCATTGACAATGGACAAAGGAGCGATCGGGGGAATGCTTTTTGGTGGAGAGGCCGAGTTCGTGTTTTATGAAACAGACAGTTTTGATTTCAGTGTCTTTGGTCAGTATATCTTCTACAATGGCGGACAGAAGCAATGGGATATTCCCGGACTCGCAGTTGACGGGACGGCAACAGGCAAACCCAAATGGTCACGGGCAACCGCGGGCATTTCTTTCAGATACCTGGCTACAGATCCTTTTCTCCCCTACCTGAATATCGCCTACAGCTCTCTCTCCGGAACCTTTGCAATGGAAGAATCCATCCAGGATCTGAACAGGACAGAAGAAAAGAAAATATCCGCTGTAGGGAATTTTATGATAGGAGTAGGAGGAATTTACGATTTCTCAGATTCTCTCAGCCTCCAACTGGAAGCTGATCTCACTCCATATGGCAGCGGCGGTAATTACGAGAGTGGTGTCGATTTTGGTGCACTGCTCAGGATTATGTATTCATTCTAGGTGAACCGGAGGATACGATGAAAAAGAAACAACTCATTCTTTTAATATCAACAGCACTCGTTCTGACTTTGACAGTAAGTTTCAATAATGCTGAACAGGACAGGCGGATCAAGAGAGTCACCGATCCTTCCCTTCAAGATATCCATGTCATCAAAGATAATTTTCGCTCTAAGAATAAACAGAAACAGTACGCATCCAACGAGGTCCTTGTCAAATTCAAGCCACAACTCTCTGAGAACGAAGTGGTGAGCCTCATCAAAGCATACGAATCTCGAAAAATCAAAAAAATTGCAAAGCTCAATGTCTATCAGATCCAGATCTCAGAACACACCAGTGTGGAGGAAATGGTGTACGCTTTTGACCGAAACCCGGATGTCAAGTATGCTGAACCCAATTATATCGCCTATATAACAGCGACGCCCAATGATTTACTATTCCGGGAACAATACGCCCTCCACAACACCGGCCAAGATATCGGCGTACCCGGCAGCCCATCCGGCACTGACCGGGCCGATATCAAAGCTCCAGAAGGCTGGGAAGAGACCAAAGGTACAGAGGCGACCGTGATAGCCATACTCGATACAGGTATCGATCTCGTTCATCCGGATTTACAGAACAAAATTGTTTCCGGAGGGAGAGATTTTGTCAATGACGACTTCGATGCTTCCGATGACCACTGGCACGGCACTCATGTCGCTGGGATTGCAGCCGCAGAGACGAATAACAATGAAGGGATTGCGGGAGTCGCCTGGAATTGCAAACTTCTTCCTGTTAAGGTGATGCATGAAGGTGACCCGGCTTGGGGGCTTGATTCATGGATAGCGGATGGGATCATATGGGCTACTGATAACGGCGCAGATGTCATCAACATGAGTTTTGGAGCCCCGAATAAGTCCGAAATTTTGAGGGAAGCTTTAGCCTATGCCAAGGCTGCCGGAGTCGTGCTTGTGGCTTCAGCCGGAAATGAGGATGATAGCGTGTACTATCCCGCGGCTTACGATGAATACTGCATCGCTGTCGCAGCTACGGATTACAATGATGAAAGGCCATCGTGGTCCAATCCCGGGCCAGAGGTCGATGTGGCAGCTCCAGGAGACAGAATTATCAGTTGTGCCCCAACCTGGTATTGGGGGCCCGGTTCTTTTCCCTACGGATATGCTGACGGAACCTCAGCGGCAGCCCCGCATGTGGCTGGACTTGCAGCTCTGATCAAAGATCTCAAGCCATGGCTAAGCGTGGACGAGATTATGGATATCATCCGTTATACAGCCGACGACGTCAACAGCGGGACTTCTCCTGGATTCGATGAATTTATCGGATACGGCCGCATAAACATGGACAGGGCTCTAGTCCCCATCAAACTCGCAACGTCATCAGGAAAGTAGTCCGCTCTCTTTAGGGGATTCCAACCGGACGAAAGCCTGAATATATATTTCTCGCAAAGTTTAAAATGATTAGGTCGCTCCACATCCAGAATCTCGCCACGATCGAAGATCTTGAATTAGACTTCGAAGAAGGCTTTTCTATCCTCACTGGAGAAACGGGTGTCGGAAAATCCATCATTATCGGCGGCATCCTGCTTGTCCTGGGAGAAAAAAGCTCAAAAGATATGATCCGAACAGGTAAAGAGGAAATATCCGTCGAAGCGATTTTCTGCACAATGGAAAAACACGAGTTTTTGGAAACACTTTTTACAGAACCTGATAAAGATATCTTCATTCAGCGCAGGATCTCAGATAAAAAAACGGAAAAAGGCTATATCAACGGAACACTTATTCCTATAAAAAAGCTTAAGGGTATCAGAGGTTTTTTGGTTGATATCTATGGCCAGAACGATCATGTTTTCCTTCAAAAGGTCGAGTACCAACTCGATTATCTCGACTCCTATGCAAATGCTTTTCCTCTCAGAAAAGAGCTCTCGAGGATAACTCACGACTTCAAGCGACTCGCGAAAGAGAAGGAAGAGCTAGAACAGAAGGAGAGAGATAGAGGGCAACGTCTCGATTTTCTCGAATTTCAGATCAACGAGATTGAAAAGGTCCACCTCGTTCGTGGCGAAGAAGAAGAGCTCCGCCAAGATCGGAATATCCTTAAAAATGCTGAGAGGATTCGTGTCCTTGTCAAAGAAGCGATGGGGATTGCCTTCGCCAAGGAAAACTCCATATCCTCACTCCTGTCACAGCTCCAGAGTATATCTGACGAGCTAGCGGCTTACGCCAAGGAGTTCAAGGAGACGAATGAAGCCATCAGTCAATTTGCCATAACGATCAAGGAATTCTCAAATTTCCTGATAGATTTTAACGAGAAACATTCGGCATCTCCGGAAAACTTGGAATCCCTTGAAGAGCGCTTGAGCAAGATAGAAGATTTGAAACGCAAATACGGCAAAGACATCGAGGAAATCCTCTCTCATCTCGAGAGAGTAAAAAAAGAATATGATGAGTTGAGTACGAGTCGAGAAAAATTGGATGATCTCAATAAAGAGATCCAATCGTGTTTTCAAGAATACATAAAGAACGCCCGCAAGCTGTCTTTGTTGCGAGCCCAATGTGCCCGAGACCTAGAGAAGAGAATCGAGAAAGAGATCGGATATCTGGGAATGAAAAAGGCAAAGTTGAAAATAGCGATCACTTCAAACACACCCGAGATCACACAAAAACACACTCTTCAAAGCACGGGAAATGATAAAGTAGAATTCCTCCTGAGCACCAATCCTGGCGAGGACCCAAAGCCTCTCCGTAAGATCGCCTCCGGAGGGGAGCTTTCCCGAATCATGCTTGCATTAAAAACGATCGGCAAGGACACGGAAACGGACAAGACTTTGATCTTCGATGAGATCGATTCCGGTATCGGAGGGAAAACAGCAGAATTTGTCGCACAAAGACTCAAAGATCTGGCGATGAAGAATCAGGTCATCTGTATCACTCATCTCCCCCAGATTGCATCATTTGCCACCCATCAATTTAAGATCGAGAAAGCGATCAAAAACAACAGGACTTTCACTACAGTGAAAAAACTCTCCTTTGATGAACGGATCGAGGAAATCGCAAGGCTATCAGCGGGAAGCCACATCACCCAAGCCGCCCTACAAAACGCCAAAGAGATGCTCCAGCACAACCTTCGTATGAATGAAAGGGATAAGAATGGATAAAGTTCAAAAAGCTATCGAATGTTTCAAAGAGGGATTCAGCTGCTCCCAAGCTGTTCTCTCCGCCTGCTGTGAGCCTTCTTCAGAGGAGAGATGAAAAGCCCTGGTTCACGATTGGCCAATAATAAATTTTTCATCCATACCTATGGATGTCAGATGAACGAGAACGATTCTGAGCGGATATCGGGATTACTCAAGTATGAAGGCGCTTTACCTGAGGATTCACTCGAAGACAGTGATATTATCATCATCAACACATGTGCTGTTCGTCAAAAATCTGAGGAAAAGCTCTACTCGCTTCTAGGTCGTTTGAGAGACCTTAAGAGGAAAAAAGACATAACCGTGGGGGTAGTGGGATGTGTGGCCCAACTCTATCGCTCCGGACTGATCGAAGAGAAGCCCGTTATAGATTTTGTGATAGGGCCGGATAACTATGGGCAGATTTTGGACATCCTCGCAAACCAAACAGATGAAAAAATCGTGTCCACTCATTGGAGGCGTGAGTGGCATGAGGTTCCATCATCCAAGGTCCACAGAAAGAGAAAAACCAGCGCTTATGCCACTATCATGGAGGGATGCGATAATTTTTGTGCCTATTGCGTCGTCCCTTTTACAAGGGGGAGAGAAAAGCACAGGCCGGAGCGGAACATCCTCAAGGAGATCAGACAATTGGCCCAGGAAGGGTATCTCGAAATCCAGCTCCTCGGCCAGAATGTAAACTCGTATAGAGATCCCGAGACAGGAACATCCTTCGAGCACCTTCTCGAAGAAGTCAACCGCATCGAAGGCATCCATTGGATCCGGTTTCTGACATCCCATCCCAAAGATCTACCGATTAGCCTAGCCAGAACCATAAACGAGGCAAAAAAGATCTGCCACCAGCTTCATCTTCCATTACAATCGGGTTCTTCTCGTGTCCTCGATAAAATGAACAGGGGCTATACAAAGGAAGAATATCTCGAAAAAATCCAGATGCTCCGATCTTTTTTGCCGGATATGAGTTTCAGTACAGATATCATTGTTGGATTCCCTGGGGAAACGGAATATGACTTTGAACAGACCATCGAAGTCTTAAAAACGGTTCGCTTCACCAATATTTTCTCTTTTCGCTATTCACCACGTCCTCACACCGTAGCAGCCAAGACCGAGGATTCTGTTCCGTTTGCTGTCAAAAGAGATCGACTTTTAGCCGTTCAAGATATTCAAAAACAAATCCAACTGGAACACAACTCCTCGTTGATCGGGAAAACGGAAAAAGTCCTCTGTCTCGGGAAGAGTAAGAAGGATCAACAGAGATATTCAGGCCGGAACGAAGCCTATCAGGTCGTAAATTTTCACTCCGATCTTGATGTCATCGGCCAATTTGTTGACGTCCACATCACCTCCTGTGGCCCTTATTCACTGCACGGCGAGATTTGAGACCGGATTGAAAAGTCATAACTTTTGTGCTATAACGTCTTAAATTTTTTTAAAGGAATTGAAGATGATACTACTCGATTTGATCCCTTATTCCTATATCATCGGACTTATCGGCTTGATAATCGCTATCGCCATATATTTTCGGGTCAAAAGTTACCCCAAGGGTAACGAAGTCATGCAGGAAATCGCCGAAGCCATTCATTCCGGGGCTATGGTTTTTTTAAAAAAAGAATACCTCTTCATTACAATTTTTGTATTGGTCCTGTTTATCGTCCTATGGAAGCTCTTCTCCATATACACAAGTCTGGCTTTCCTCACAGGAGCCGGTTGTTCAATGCTGGCAGGATTTATCGGGATGAAGGCCTCGACACGTGCAGCTGTGCGAGTAACACAAGCTGCGATTTCACATGGCGCCGCACAAGCACTAACGGTAGCCTTTCAAGGCGGGGCTGTCATGGGGATATCTGTCGCCGCTCTGGGAGTCGCAGGACTCAGCTTATTCTATTTCTTCACCAAAGATCCCATCATTATCAACGGTTTTGCCATGGGAGCCAGTTCTGTGGCTCTTTTCGCACGGGTCGGAGGAGGGATCTACACTAAAAGCGCTGATGTCGGTGCAGACCTTGTCGGAAAGGTAGAAGCTGGTATCCCGGAGGATGATCCACGAAATCCTGGAGTTATCGCAGATAACGTCGGAGATAATGTGGGTGATACTGCAGGTATGGGGGCGGATCTCTTCGAATCCTATGTCGGCTCTGTCATCGCATCCATGGCCCTCGGTGCCACTTTAACACCCGCGCTGAATCATATGTCCCTGCCGCTTCTTCTCATCGTTGTGGGTCTCTTCTGCTCACTCATCGGTGTATTCTCCATAAAAATACTGAAGAATTTTAATCCCCAATCCGCATTGAGGAACTCAACGTACATCAGTGCTGCACTCTTTCTTGTCGGGGCTTTTTTCTGTGTGAAAGCCCTTCTAGGAAACTTGAATATCTTCTATGCTGTTGTGAGTGGTATGATCGCAGGTGTTCTGATCGGACTAGAGAGTGAATACTTCACATCAGGTCCTCCTATAAAAACTCTGGCCAAAACCGCTCAGACAGGAAGTGCTCCCACCATCATCATGGGAATGGCTATCGGGTTTCAGAGCACGATACTCCCTCTTCTCACTATAGCTGCTGCCATATTCGTCTCCCACAAATTGGGTGGACTCTATGGGATAGCTCTTGCAGCTGTGGGTATGCTCGCGACTATAGGGATCGTCATGACCACAGACTCTTACGGACCCATCGCTGACAATGCCGGCGGGATCGCGGAAATGTCAAAAGCCGGTCCTGAAATACGAAAAATCACAGATAAACTCGATGCCTCCGGCAACACAACTGCCGCCATCGGGAAGGGCTTTGCCATAGGGTCTGCAGCGCTAACAGCGTTAGCCCTTTTCTCTGCCTATCAAAAAACGACCAACCTCACCACAATCAGCTTGACAAATGTTGAGACAGTTATCGGCATGCTTATCGGTGCTCTCATGCCATTTGCTATCGCTTCATACACACTGAAAGCGGTGGGCCGGGCAGCAGATAAGATGGTGACAGAGATCCGGCGGCAGTTCAAGGAAATCAAGGGTTTAATGGAAGGTGAGGCCAAGCCTGATTCCGACCGCTGTATCGACATTGTTACGAACAGTGCTCTCGTAGAAATGATCTTTCCCGGTCTCCTCGCGGTGATCACCCCTCTTCTTATCGGTTTTATCATGGGGCCAGAACCTTTGGGAGGTTTCCTGGCCGGGGCAACAGCCTCCGGTGTTCTCTTGGCCATCTATATGGCAAACGCAGGCGCCGCATGGGATAATGCGAAGAAGTGGATCGAAGAGGGTCATTTGGGTGGAAAAGGGACTGAGGTTCATGCCGCTGCCGTCATCGGTGACACTGTGGGAGATCCCCTGAAAGATACATCCGGTCCCTCCATGAATATTCTGATCAAACTTATGGCTGTCGTCAGCCTTGTCTTCGCCCCGCTGATCCTCTGACGAAGTATTTCATAATCCATGATCTGATGAATGCTTTCTAGCCTTATTAAGTGATCAGATTGTGTGATGGAGAAAACCGTGAGAAGGGCTGGACGGGCATGGTA
>CAZXJE010000008.1:16735-24789 GCA_964640835.1 uncultured Eubacteriales bacterium | reverse complement strand
GTTCAGGTTAGATCTTGTTCGATAAGCCTTTCAAGCCGCGCTAAACTTTTTCTAGAATCGCTCAGGTTCCTGAAATAGCCTGTTTTTATCTGCAGGATCATTCTTTCACTTTCAAGCAAGTTGAGAAAATCAACCTTGCCTGAAAGGTATCCGATCTCCGAAGCTTTTAATGTCTGTTCTGCTTGAGGGATCAAAGAGTGTTTATACAGGGCAAGTTGGTCTTCATACGTCTTGATCTCCTGATAGTACTCATTGACTCGTGCAGCAGTGTCGTTCTTTACATCCTCGAACCGCTTTTGACTCGCCGTTAATCTGATGGCCGCCTCAGCCTCTGCTGCCTTATATTTTCCTCGCCAGAGGGGGATGTTAATTCCTATAGCTCCCAACCAGGCATTACGTCCGTCTTCGGGATGTGTGGTTGCCCCCGCACCGATATCAAAGTACTCGAACTTTAGTGTGAAATCAGGCCAGTTGTTTTTTTTCGCTAACTCGATACTCTTTTCACTCTTCATAATGTAGTGCTGTGCCTGTTTGAGCTCGGGTCGACCATCCCTGGCTAATTCATAGAGTTCTGACAGACTGAGTGTCAAATATGGATCTCCAATATCCCCAATTCGTCCAAAAGTTGAAGCCGTGGATCTGTTCAAGAGAGCATTGAGCCTGGCTTCGATCGCCTTTTTCCCCTGTTTCAGCGTCAAAATCCTCTCAGACAGCCGCGAAATCTCGAGGTGGGCTTTGAGAACATCCTGCTGACTGGCTATGCCGGTCTCATACTTTTTTTGCGCGATTTTTGCTAGACGTCCCAGAACTCCCTTTTCTTGGTTCCTGAGGTCGATCGCCTTTTCGAACCAATACAGGGAAAAAAAGGCCTCCTTCACCTGAAGGACAAGGTCAGCTGAAACTCTTTCATGCTGGACTTCAAATATCGAAGAGTTTTCTCGAGCGATGTTCTCTTTGATAGAGAGCTTTCCGAAGAAGGGTATTTTTTGAGAAAGAGAGATCTTGTTCCGCTGAGGTCCGAGCCTTGTTTCGATGCTCTGGCCAAAATGAGCAAAACTCAACATCGGATCAGGGTATCCCTTAGCTTGAGAGATCTGCTCGAGGGAGGCCTGCCATTCCTCATGGGATGCTCTAACCTGAGGATTATTCTCGAGGGCTTCCTTGATTAAATCAGGCAGGACGACTTCTGCTTCACCCGGCTTTTCTTGAGGAAACAATAATCCTGAACCTATTGTCATTAGGGTAACTAGAATTATTGTAATCTTCGCTTTCATTGCTCTCACCTTTTTGTTCTTTACGAACATTCGTATTGCTTATCGGTCCGCTCGGGGAGCCGACCCTACATCGCAGTATCGTTCACCCTGTAGGGACCGTTTCCCAAACGTTCCGCTCGGGAAGCGGACCTTACATTGTTTTTTTGCTTAACAAAAAATACCAATTGACAAAAATTATAAGTAAAATTCCAACAATCGTAACGATCAATTTTTCTGTCATTTTATTCCCCCAATCTTTTATTTTACTTGTTTAAGCATCGAGTTTAGCTCGCTTCAACAGCAGCGAATTCGAGACCACAGACACTGAACTAAAAGCCATAGCCGCTGAAGCCACTATAGGACTTAGTAAAAATCCGAAAAACGGATAGAGTATACCGGCAGCGATCGGAATGCCTATCGCGTTGTAGATAAACGCCCAAAACAGATTCTGTTTGATCGTTCTCACGGTTTTTTTGCTGAGTTCTACAGCAGAAACAACTCCTGTCAAATTTTCCTTAATCAGTGTGATATCCGAAGCTTCCATCGCAACATCCGTTCCAGAGCCTATGGCTATTCCCACATCGGCCTGCACTAGAGCCGGGGCATCATTAATTCCGTCGCCCACCATGGCGACTTTTTTTCCCTCAGCTTGAAGCTTTTTTATCTCTTCCACTTTATCCTGCGGAAGAACTTCGGACATAACTTTTTCGATCCCTACTTTCCTCGCGATGGCCTCTGCCGTTTTGTGATTATCCCCAGTGAGCATAGCCACTTCCAGCCCCATCTTCTTGAGTTTAGCCACAGCCTCTACAGAATCATCCTTGAGGGGATCGGTGATGGTAAGAAGGCCTGCAGCTTTTCCGTTCAAGGCCACACAAACAGGAGTCTTTCCTTCTAGAGCAGCTTCTTCCGCTTTATCCATCAAACCATCACATTTTATACTTTGGATTTTCATAAGCTCTGCACTTCCAATTAAAACATCTTCGCCTGCGACCACGGCCTTGATGCCGCGCCCTTCAATGGCTTCGAATTGTTGTGGATCCTGTAACGAAATATTCCGTTCATCTGCTTTTTTAACGATGGCTTCGCCGAGAGGATGCTCTGAGGCCTTCTCAGCACTGGCAGCCAACTTCAAGACATCAACCTCAGTGAAAGAATTCAATGTAAAGATATCCACAACTTCAGGCTCGCCCTTGGTCAAAGTCCCTGTTTTGTCGAAAACTATGGTGTCGATCTTGTGAGCCGTTTCAAGGCTCTCTCCCCCCTTGATCAACACGCCGTTTTCCGCCCCCTTACCCGTGCCGACCATAACAGCTGTGGGAGTGGCCAATCCCAGCGCACATGGACAGGCGATTATCATCACCGCCACAAAATTAAGGAGGGAAAAGGTCAATGCGGGTTCTGGTCCAAAGTTGAACCAGATGATAAATGTAGCAATAGCTATTGATATCACAATGGGTACGAAATAGCCGGCGATGACATCAGCCAATCTCTGGATTGGAGCCTTAGAGCCCTGAGCGTCTTGAACGAGCTGGATGATCTGAGCGAGAGCTGTCTCTTTTCCTACACGTGTGGCTCTAAATCGAAAGCTCCCTGTTTTGTTAATAGTGGCTCCGATGACCTCACCTCCCGGTTCCTTCTTCACTGGCTTACTCTCGCCGCTGATCATTGATTCATCCACTGTAGACTTCCCCTCGAGGACGACACCATCGACAGGGATCTTTTCACCAGGCCTGACGAGTATTTCATCTCCAACCACAACCTCTTTTATTGGGATATCAACTTCATTCCCATTCCTCTTCACACGGGCCGTTTTGGGTTGAAGCCCCATAAGCTTTTTTATCGAGTCTGATGTCCGAGCTTTGGCCCTTGCCTCGAGAAGCCTTCCAAAAAGGATAAGAACGATGATCATGGCCGAAGTGTCGAAATAAACTTGAGGCCTAATTCCACCGGACTCAATAAAACTCGGGGAGAGAGTTGCGACAACACTGTACACATAGGCAGCCGATGTCCCGACTGCAATAAGAGTGTTCATGTCGGCATTTCTGTGTTTGAATGCGCCCCAGGCCCCTTTATAAAATTGCCATCCGATCCAGAATTGGACGGGTGAAGCCAACAGCCAAAGCACGAAGAAATTATTCAGAAAATTTGGGACCCATGGAAACAGATGGGGCATACTTCCTATAAATATGATTGCAGCAAGGATCAATCCAAAAATAAACTTCTTCTTGAGATCCTTGTATTCTTTCTCTCTAACGAGACTTTCAAGATCCTCGATATCGTTCTCTTCGGGAATGTCCAGGACTTTGTATCCGGTGTCCTCGATCGCTTTCTTGATCTCCGCGAGACCGATCTCAGAGGGGAGATATTCGACTCTTGCTTTCGATGTAGCCAGGTTCACGACAACTTTGGTGATCCCTTTCGTTCTTAGGAGTGTTTTTTCGATCGATTGAACACAGGAGGCACACTGCATGCCCTGGATGGGAATCTCAACCGAAGTTGTACCCACATCAAAGCCACTCTTCTTCACGGAATCGATAAAATCTTCGGGATTGAGAAACCTGGCGTGGTAAAAAATTGTGGCCTTATTTGTCGCCAGATTGACGTTTGCGTCTTCTACGCCTTCTAGGCTTGATAGCCCCTTCTCTATGGTGGATGCGCAGGCTGCACACCTCATCCCTACGATCGGAAGGTCAATTCTGTCCAAGACTGATGATGGATCGATCTTTTTGTTTTCATCTTTGGCCATAACAGTTTTCCCCTTTTTATTGAATTGAATCCTTCAATAGAATAAACAACAAAAAATGGTCTGGTTATACGTTTTCCACCACATCGAACATTTTTTTCCGGACCTGTTGCGCTATCAGCATCAAAGTCTCATTCTCTATAGCTTGCATGGATGCAATGGGATCTATAGCAGCCACTTCCACTTCACCCTCAATCAACTCCTGGATAATGACATTACATGGAAGCATTGTGCCGATTTTGTCTTCGGCTTGGAGAGCCTTGTAGGCAAACGGCGGATTGCAAGCTCCCAGAATCTTATATTGTCTGAAATCGACATCCATCTTTTTCTTCAGCGTCGCTTGAACATCGATTTCCGTAAGAACCCCAAATCCCTCTCTTTTAAGAGAAGCCAGAGTTCTGTCATAAATCTCATCAAAAGTACCCTGGAATTTTTTATTGAAATAATAGCTCATTATGATTCCTCCTTTTATTTTCGGAATTTTTTAAGAACATCGATGACTTCTGCGATCTTTTCGGTTTTATCTGCTTTATTCCCCTCTGTGAAAGAATGCTGAACACAGCCTTTGAGGTGTCTTTCCAGAATGTTTACCTCCACACCTTTGATTGCTCCTTGAATTGACGATAGTTGCGTGAGAATATCCACGCAGTAACGCTCATCGTCGATCATCTTCTGGATCCCACGGACCTGTCCCTCAATTTTCTTCAACCGCGGAATTTCTTCATGATGAAATGTTAATTGTTTTGCCATCTTTTCCTCCAAATTATTAACTACTAACTCCAGCCTTTCTTTAACTCTTCTTCGCAGAGTCTATGTCATACTTTTTTCAATTATACCATACCCCCCTATAGTATATCAATGAATAAACACTGAAGGTTCAAAAAACAAACTTGAACAATAATTAGCCGATTAGATTAGAGTATCTACTCTTTTTTCCGAGTTGAAATCTTGAACGGCACATAAAGCGGACAGAATCCGACCAAGCTGGTCAAAAGGAATATGATCGCGAGGACCCCTAGAATGATCGCTGCAGTACCGGTAATTTGATCTGTGAAATAAAGGAAAGCTACAACAATCGCAAGAATCGTCCGGATGATTCGATCTGCCGCACCCATATTTTTTTTCATTTCTCCCTCCCGAAATTAAAAAGATCTATGTAATCTGCCGCCTCAATATATATTCCTTATCTTGGAATTGTCAATGGATAGTTCCGCTGCCGAAGCTTGCTTTTAATATTTTAGTGTATATGTTAGAATTTTCTTGAATACGCGAATCATAGCATGAGGAGAGACTATGTCAGGGCATTCAAAATGGCATTCTATTAAGCACAAAAAAGCCGCCCAAGATGCTAAAAGAGGCAAGATGTTCACCAAGATCATCCATGAGCTGGTTGTTGCTGCACGGATAGGAGGGGGTGAGTCAGACACAAATCCCCGGCTCAGGAAAGCCATTGCAGACGCCAAAGGCGTAAACATGCCGTCCGACAACATCAAAAGAGCCATCATGAAAGGCACGGGGCAACTCGAGAGCACAACATACGAGGAATTCTCCTACGAGGGTTATGGAGCTGGTGGTGTGGCTATTCTTGTGGAAACACTAACAGATAATAAAAACAGGACTGTGTCTGAGGTCCGGTACATCTTTTCCAAAAATGGAGGGAACATGGGCGAATCCGGTTGTGTCGCTTGGATGTTCAGCCGGAAAGGCTATATTGTTGTGGAAAAGGCAAAAGCATCCGAAGACGAACTACTGGATCTGATTCTTGAAGCCGGTGCAGAAGATTTAAGAGAAGACGGAAGCAACTTCGAGATCTTCACGGAACCGGATGATTTCGAAGCTGTCGTCAACGCGCTCCAGGAAAACAACATCGAGATGGCAGCCTCCAGCCTGGGATACATCCCTCAAAATTATGTGAAGCTCGAGGGCAAACAGGCCCAACAACTGCTGCGCCTCATGGAAGAGCTGGAAGATCATGATGACGTGCAAAATGTGTGGGCGAATTTTGACATCGACGAAGAAGAGATCGCCAAGTTCTCCAATTGATCGATGATCGTTTTAGGCATCGATCCCAGCGTTAAATCCACAGGCTTTGGAATCATCGAATATTCTGATAACAACTATACTGTCCTGAGTTATGGCTGCATTAAACCGCCGCGAAGCCTATCTTTCCATGACAAACTGAATAATATTCGAATTCATCTTGAGGACCTGATCAAAACACACAGACCCGATGAGGTGGCCATCGAAAATCCCTTTTATGCCCTGAACATAAAGACCGCCATCACTCTGGGCCAGGTTAGAGGAGCGGCTCTGGTCGCCATCGCCGCCCAAGAATGTCCACTGTTTGAATACTCGCCTCTTGAGGTCAAGAAGGCCGTGACCGGCTTCGGACAGGCGGACAAGAATCAGATGATAACGATGATCAAGGCACTGCTTGCAATTGAAGACGATAAGCTTGAGACAGACGCCGCGGATGCCTTATCCGTTGCCTTCTGTCATGTCAACACTCGGTCCTTCCATTCCCAATTATCTGAATAGACTATCCTTTTATCGATATTGAACTTTATACTGTTGTGCGTTATCATCCCTCTGGACCTGAATTATTCACGGATTGAGGTCGCTGCAAAGGCGAGGCAGTGGCCCATGAAGTGAATAATTATTACTTCTTTAGTTATAATACGTATCGACATTTTTTATGAATTATTCAGGAGAAAGAGATGATCGCATATCTTAAAGGTATACTATTCCAGAAATCATCCAATCAGGCCATCCTCGACATCAATGGCGTGTGTTACAGTGCATTTATTCCCCTCTCCACATACTTGAAACTGGGTGATATCGGCGATCACACAGAACTGTGTATCTATACGCACATGACTGATAACTCACTTTCCCTCTATGGATTTTTATCTGCGGATGAAAAAGAGATTTTTCTAAAACTCATCGGAATCACAGGAATTGGGCCAAAGATAGCATTGAACATCCTCTCCGGGATCGAGGCCTCAGACCTTGAAGATGCGATCAGGCGGAGTGATGTCGCCCGCATCTCTTTGATCCCCGGAATCGGAAAAAAAACGGCCATGCGCATCGCTATGGAGCTCCAGGAAAAACTGGTCGAGAAGGAAAGGATCCTTCAGGTCGGAGGATTTCAGGAAAGGGAAGACCTGATCTCTGCGCTAACGAACATGGGATTTAAAAGAAAAGAGATCGAAAGAATCGTGGATGAAACCTTAAAAGGACACACAGCAGAGGCAGACTTCGAAACGCTTCTCAGAGAAAGCCTCAAACAACTCGCCAAACTTTAACCTTAAAACCATCCAACAAGATGATAGTTCCCTCTCTGCAGATATCAATGTAGGGTTCGTTCCCCGAACGGACCGTTTGGGAAACGGTCCCTACATAAGAATAAATAGGGACAGTCTCCTTTTTCCAGAGGTAAAAAAAATAGAACCGTCCCCAATTATGTCCCTTTTTCTATTATCTTGAAAATTATTGGCAGACTCGATAGACTAGGTATTTAGGAATGAATGTTTTGATTGGAGTGATAGATCATTGATGAAAGGTGCACAAATGGACGCGGTACTGAGTCCTGTTCGAACCAAAGAGGACCTGCTGTACGAGGACAATCTCAGGCCCAGGACTTTTGAGGAATTTATCGGGCAGGAAACCATCAAATCCAATCTGAACATCTTTATTGAAGCCGCAAAGAAAAGAGACGAACACCTAGACCATGTGTTGCTCTACGGCCCTCCAGGATTGGGAAAAACAAGCTTAGCATTCCTCATCGCCAAGGAAATGGGAGTCGGAATCAAACCCACATCCGGGCCGGTGATCGAAAGGACCGGAGATCTCTCGGCGATCCTCACCAACTTGCAGCACAAAGAAGTTCTCTTCATCGACGAGATCCATCGGTTGCATCCCTCTGTTGAGGAGATCCTCTATTCCGCCATGGAAGACTTCAGGTTGGACATCCTCATCGGACAGGGCCCGAGTGCAAGAAGCCACAAACTGCAGCTCAAAAAATATACCCTCGCTGGGGCAACAACCCGGGCCGG
>CAZXJE010000008.1:0-16635 GCA_964640835.1 uncultured Eubacteriales bacterium | reverse complement strand
GCCACAAACTGCAGCTCAAAAAATATACCCTCGCTGGGGCAACAACCCGGGCCGGTCGTATTACGGCTCCTTTAAGGGGCCGATTCGGCATCATCCACCGCCTGGATTACTATGGCGTTGAGGATCTAGAAAAGATCATTATAAGGTCTGCTTCTATTCTCGATGTGGATGTCAATGATAGGGGAGCTCACCAGATCGCTCTCCGCTCACGGGGAACTCCCCGAGTGGCCAACAGACTGTTGAGGAGAGTCAGAGATTATGTCGATGTCAAAGCCGAAGGCAAGATCACAGGCGAGGAGGCGACAAAAGCACTGGACATGATGGAAGTGGATGTTCTGGGGCTGGATGACGTGGACAGGAAGATCCTCACGACCATCATTGAAAACTTCAGCGGAGGACCGGTTGGAGTCAACACCATCTCGGCCGCCATCGACGAAGAAAAGGACACAATCGAAAGCATCTATGAGCCATTTCTGATGAGGATCGGATTCCTGGAGCGCACCACCCGCGGCCGCAAAGTCACTCCCAAGGCACTGGCACACCTTGGTTATTCCCCCGGCTCATCTACTCCGCAGGGTGACCTCTTTAAAAAAAGGTAAGCATAAGCAATCCTAAAGATTTCTCGCAGGAAACATCAAAAGAACAAAATCTAATGACCGCTGGACTCCTCAGAATCGAGGAGGGATTTGACCCATTCACGCTTCTTCCAGAGCACACAGCCCCCTTGATCGACTCTTAGCTCCTCAGGATGCTTGCGGAGCTCTTTGAGTAATCTCGATTGGAGCGCATCCATCAAGGAAGAGGTCTTTAAGTTGACATCAGAAAAATGTCTTCAACCGAATACGCTTGACAAAAGAAGTGGTTTGAAAAAAAATGATGAATCAGAAGGTTCGGTAAAAACAAATTAAAATAAGGAGGACCAAGTGGCATACACAGGAACGTGTCTAAACATAGACCTATCATCCGGCAAAAGCGAAATCAAACCCGTAGATAAATCACTGCTTGAAAATTATGTCGGTGGCAAAGGGATGGGGTTTGCGCTGTTGGAAAAGTATGCGCCGAACCCGGATCCTCTCGGTCCAGAAAACCCTCTAATATTTGTCAATGGTCCTTTCACCGGGACAAAAGTCCAGACAAGCGCACGTACGTGTGTGGTGATGCGTTCTCCGCTTACTGGATCCATACACGATTCCCACTGTGGCGGGCATTTTGGGCCCCGCTTGAGAGCAGCTGGTTATGACTACGTTTTTATCACTGGAAAATCTGAAAAACCTGTTTACCTCTTTATCACCCAAGAGGGGGTGGATATCCGAGATGCCACTACTCTTTGGGGAAAGGGCATTTTTCACACAAACGATGTGTTGCTCAAATCTCATCCCGGAGTTGATCCCAGGGTCGCTTGTATCGGTCCTGCCGGGGAAAATCTGGTCAAGATTGCCTGCATTGGTGTGGACAAGTACAGGCAATATGGCAGGGGAGGAACGGGTGCTGTGATGGGCTCGAAAAATCTAAAAGCTCTTGTGGTCGATGGAAACGATCCCATCAAGTATGCAGACGAGGACAAATTCATGGAGCTGAACAAACAGCTTACACGAGATATTCTAACCAACGAGGGCGTTATCTATCGCCGCCAGAAAGGAACCATGAAATGGATTCGACAAGCCCAGGAGTATGAATTCCTGCCCACGAAAAACTTCCAGAAGGGTGTTTTTGACAAATTCGAAGGCATCTCCTCAGAGACATGCCGCAAAGAGCTCAACTGGAAGGATGTGGGCTGTTTTAACTGTGGCATCCGCTGCTCGAAGGTCGCTACATGGAATGGTCACGAAATCGAAGGCCCCGAATACGAGACATCCGCTTTCCTCGGCTCCGGATGTGAAATCTCAGACTGCAAAGACTTAGCCCTGTCCAATGTGATCTGTGACGACCTCGGGATCGATACGATCAGTGCGGGAGTTACTTGTTCTTTTGCAATGGAGTGTTATGAAAAAGGACTTCTGGACGATTGGTACGGAATCGAACTCACATGGGGAAATGCAGAAGCCCAAAGAGAATTACTGAAGAGAATGGCATACCGTCAGGATGTGGGACAAATTTTTGCTGATGGGACCAGAATTGCAGCCCAAAAGATCGGTCAAGGAAGCGAAGAATTTGCCATCCATATCTTCGGGATGGAGATGTCCGGTGTCAATCCCTTGGGTTCCCTGTCAATGGGCTTTACGCTCTCTGTTGCAGACTTTGGCAGTCATACGCGCTTATGGCTCAATGAACTCGAGATGGGGCCTGACTTTCAGATTGAGGATCTTCCCCAGGCGGTGGTTTCAGGACTCGACACAGTAAATATCCGAAACTCTATGATCGTATGCGATTTTGTACCCAGCGGTCTTGAGGAATTGGTGCCTGTGCTCAATGCTTCAACCGGGTTCGATCACTCGGCTGAATCTCTTATGCAGATCGGTGCGAAACTGACCCATATGGCAAGACGATACAACTTGAGAAATGGACGTACCCATAAAGATGACATTCTTCCGGAACGGTTCTTTAAAGAAACATCCTGCGCTGGCTTTATGCGAGGCAAGGTCTTGGATAAGGAATTTTTTAAAGGTCTTATCCAGCAATACTATGCAATCCGTGGATGGACTGAAAAAGGCGAGCCCACAGACCAAGTTCTCAAAGAGTATGATCTCCTGCGTGATTAATCCCGTGTTAGTCTCAGATTTTGATTACAATCTCCCAAAGGAACTGATTGCCCAAACTCCACTCAAAAAAAGAGATCACTCACGGATGATGGTTCTGGACAGAAAAAAAGGCGCAATTATCCATTCTCACTTCCCGCATTTTCAAGATTACCTTAACAAAGGAGATGTTCTTGTACTGAACAATTCGAAGGTCATTCCTGCTAGAGCCTGGGGCAGAAAAAAAGATGCAGATATCGAATTTCTTTTCCTCGAAGAAATCAACAAGGGTGTCTGGGAAGTTCTCTGCCGGCCTGCAAAAAAAGTAAAAACAGGTGATTTTATCCGCTTATCACACAGATTCCAAGGCGAGGTGATCAGAGAAGAAACGGAAGGCCGAAGACACATCCGTTTTGATCGGGAGGATGTTATTTCTGAACTTAAGAGTATTGGTTATGCTCCTCTCCCCCCCTATATCAAGCGCAAAAAATCTCAAACTGATATTCGGTCGATAGATCTGAGCAGATACCAGACTGTGTTCGCCAACAAGGAAGGATCAATCGCCGCACCAACAGCCGGCCTGCATTTTACTCCCGCTATGTTGGACACCATTAAAGCAAAAGGTGTCGAAGTGGCAGAAATCTCGCTTGATGTTGGGCTGGCTACTTTTCAACCTGTTCGCGCCAAACGTGTCAAAGACCATAAAATGCTCAAGGAAACGTATTCGATCAGTGAAGATGTTGCGAAAACTATAAACAATGCCAAAAAAGAAAAAAAGCCAGTGATCGCGGTGGGAACCACATCTGTCCGCGCGCTGGAAAGTGCTTTCACAAAAGAGGGTGTAAAACCAGGAACCCAAAAGACCGATCTCTTTATCTTTCCCGGCTATTCATTCCGTATTATCGACAAGCTCCTCACCAACTTTCACCTCCCTCAATCCACACTTTTAATGCTCGTTTCAGCCTTTACTGGTTTGGATATGCTCAAAAAAGCTTACTGTGAAGCTATCAAACACAAATACAGATTCTACAGCTATGGCGATTGTATGCTCATTCTCTAGTCCTTGTTCAGAAGAGATGGGGTAAAAGGAAATCACGATCAAAAGTGCACTGGAAAAACTGAGGAGATATTAAATCCCGTTTCCAGTATGTAAAAATTTTTTACTATTTCGGTCTCGCAGTTTCCATCTCTCCCCTGAATTCTCCCGTTTATCATGGCATGCTTTTTGCTGACTTATAGACAAATTATGTTTCGCGGAGAAAAAAGAAGGGAATTTCATCCTTGATGATAAAAGATGTCTGCATGTCCAAACGGAGGGGTTAACGAGTGAAGATCAAAACGATTTTTATAAAAATTACAGTGCCTTTAATCCTATTAATGAATCTTTCTGCCCATCAGGATGATTTCCCAGTTTTAAAGGGGCCTTACTTCGGTCAGGAATAACCGGGGATGACGCCCAAAGTCTTTGCTCCAGAAATTATGGAGAAAGATAAAAATTGGTTTAACGTTGTATTCTCTCCAGATGGAAATGAGCTTTATTTTGTAACAGACATAGACTGCAATGACACTGCTGATATCATGTGGATGAAAAATGTTGATGGTATCTGGACTGATCCTGAACCGGTTTCATTCAACAGCAAATTCAATGACCTGAATATGTGTCTGGCCGCAGACGGATACAGATTCTTTTTCCGCTCTAAGAGACCCCTTCCGGGAAGCAACACACCTTCTGAAGACCGTCATTATTTATGGTCGACAACGAGAACAAAAGGGGGCTGGAGCGATCCTCGGCTTGTTGAATATTCAGGTTATGAGACCATAACAACGGCTTATCAATCCATCACGAATGATGGGACTCTTTATTTTGCGACACCTGGAGATATCGGAGATTTGGATATACACCGCTCAAGATTTGTTGGCGGCTCTTACGACATTCCAGAGAATCTCGGCCGTCCTATCAATACGGAATACAGTGAGGCCGATATGTTCATCGCACGAGATGGAAGTTTCATTATCGCATCCTGCTGGGACCGGCCGGACAATAAAGGGAAGAGCGATCTATATATCAGCTTTCATAAAAGTGACGGATCATGGACAAAGCTCATCAACATGGGCGAACCCATAAATAATGAACTGATCGAAAACTGTCCGATGATCTCACCCGATGGGAAATATTTTTTCTTTCTCAGGTACAATCCCGCAATAGAAAAAGCCGTTACCTACTGGGTTTCTGCTCAGATCATCGAGACATTGAAACCCGACAACTTAAAATAACCAGCGTTATGGATTTCAATCAGTAAGGAGGGCAAAGATCATGAAAAAAACCATCTTGTTCACAATTCTTGTTCTTATGTTTACACTGTCAATCGCTGCGGCTGAGCCAATTGTCGAGGCCGCTAAAAACGGCGATTTTCAGGTAGTAAAAAACATCCTGAAACACGATCCATCGAAGCTTGATGCAAAGAACGAGGACGGTTATACAGCGCTCCATTGGGCTTGCATGCGGGCCCACTGGGATGTTGTAAAGTATTTGATCGAAAAAGGTGCGGACCTGAATGTCGTCGGCGGAGACGGGGGAACACAGATCAACTGGGCCGTCCATCATGACAATGTGGATATCATTAAAATCCTTATCGATAAAGGGGCCAAGCTCAACATCCGTAATCAGTGGGGCATGACTGAACTGCACACGGCTATTTGGCGCGGGAATATCCATGTCGTTGGATACCTTCTGGACCATGGTTCGGACCCGAACATCAAAACCAATGAAGGCTGGACCGCCATGCATTATGCCTACCGCAGCGGACATGACAAGGTGATCGAACTGCTCAAAATCAGAGGCGTGTCCATGACCGCAAAAGATAATATGGGACGAACCCCGCAGTACCTCTATTTTAAGAAACCGAATCCGATAGCGCTATCAGAGGCCGAGCTTGATGAATACCATGGGAAATATTATGTTGGAGATTACCTGCTCCTCGAAGTATGGAGAGAGGGGAACCGGTTAAAGATCATGGAATTCGGACCCGATGAGATCTATCCCGTAGCCAAGGACTTTTTTTATTTCAAACATGCACCCTGGACTCTGATCTTCAGCCGAGACGAAGAGGGAAAGGTCCATCACGCCCAACTCTCCTTCATCCGACGGTCCTATAAGATAGTGAAAAGATGAACAAAAAAAACACAAATTTAAGAGGAGGCATGAGTCGTTCGAAAATCCTTCTGTTTTGGTCATGTGTCCTTGTGATACTTTTCAGCGGCTGTGCAAAACATACTGATTTCCCTGTACTCAAAGGGCCTTATCTGGGTCAAACGCCTCCAGGAACAACGCCAGAAATCTTCGCTCCAGGACTCATAACCACTCATTATTCTCAGAGCTATATCGCTTTTTTGAATGAGGCACGGGTTTGTGTGTATTCCGCTGGCACAGATAAAGGTCA
Organism: uncultured Eubacteriales bacterium; assembly: GCA_964640835.1. Classification (GTDB taxonomy): domain Bacteria; phylum Acidobacteriota; class Aminicenantia; order Aminicenantales; family Aminicenantaceae; genus WTAW01. The sequence continues at coordinate 10,520 of CAZXJE010000008.1, read as the reverse complement.
CGAAACGTATTACACCTATGAAAAAAACGGGCATTGGACAACGCCGCAGAGGGCACCCTTTGAAGAGCTGCAAGGTCACCCCAATTACACTACAGGTCCGCATGGCCGAAAAGTGTATTTTCATTCCGGAAGACCGACTCACCCTGATGATACCAGGCAAGATGATAACATCTGGACGATCGAATGGACCGGTTCGAGTTGGGCGGAGCCGCAGGCGCTGCCAGCACCTGCTAACTCAGATTACGGCGAAGCCTATCCATCGGCGACGGCTGATGGCACGGTCTATTTCTTCACATGGAGGAGAGAGGGAACCCGGGGGGATGATATATGGATGAGCAGATGTATCGATGGACAATACCAGGAGGCAGAACGTCTTCCATGGCCCGTCAACACGGATTTTATCGAATACGATCCCTATGTCGCACCTGATGAAAGCTTTTTAATTTTCGGCTCGACCCGTCCTGGTGGCTATGGGAACAGTGACAACTATGTCAGTTTTCGTAAAGAGGACGGAAACTGGACACTCCCAATCAATTTGGGCCGCCCGCTGAATTCTTCCAGTTGGGATCTGTGTGCAAACGGAACCCCTGACAGAAAATATTTCTTTTTCCTCAGCGGAAGAAAAACCGATGTTGATAAAGGTCATATCGGGAAAAAGTCCGGTGAAGAGCCGGAGGAGGATTCCGATCTTTACTGGGTTGATTTTTCCTTTATCAATGAACTGAAAAATAACGTGTCCACCAAACAGAATGCCGCAGAAATCATCAAACACAATTACGAAGAAAACGGTATCCAGTCTGCCGTTGATACATTGAATAACCTCTACGCGAATCAACAGAACGATACCTATTTCCCGCCGTTTGAACTTCTATCACTCTGTAAAAACATGATAGCCGAAGACAAAACCGGAGACGCCGATTTATTCTTTTCGGCCCTGGATGAAATGCTGCCGAAATACTTCTCGATCAAGGAAGGCTATGCTCACCTCTGTGCCATGAACGGTCGTATTTCCAATGGATTGAAAATTCTCAAGGAGTTAGAGTCGGAAGACCCGAACTTTGATCTCAGTGATTCCCTGTCCGGTCTTGGATATCTCTTCACCCTGTACACGGATAAAACTGAAGATGCGCTATCGGTTTTACAGTTCACTGTGGAGAAATTCCCGGAAGATCCGTGGGCCTATTACAGCCTTGCCCGGGTCTATCGACAGCTTGGAGACCTGGATAATGCCATTACAAATTGCAGGAAGTCATTGGAAATCAGGCCGGATGTCGGAGATATTTCACAACTGCTGGAACGTTTGATCAAGGAGCAAGAAGAAAAAAAAGCAGATATTCAGACAAGAAAACCCTTTCCAGTCCTCAGAGGCCCCTACCTCGGCCAGAAGCCTCCAGGGATGACGCCGGAAATATTTAAATCCAGAATAAGTCCAAATATCGAGATGACCGGTATCCCTTACTTTGCAAAAAACGGAAAGCGCTTACTTTTCAAGGGATCCGTCGATTCCATGGATGGCGTCTTTATCTTAGAGGAAAAAGAAGGCATTTGGTCATCTCCTCAAAAAGTATTAACATTAAGTCCGCATGAGGACCGGCACTTTATCCCGACTCCAGACGGCAAGAGGATCTTTTTTACATCGAGACGCCCTTTAGATTCAGGAGGAGCCCCAGCAAAAAATCCTAGCCTCTGGGTCATAGATAACACACCTACCGGATGGTCTCAACCGCAGCCACTCAATTCTCCTGTCAATACAGATCAAGCCGAATTCTACTCGACAGTCACAGAGGACGGGACTCTCTACTTCACACGATCCATAAATGATGAAGGTGCCGATATTTATCGCTCTCGTTCAGTGAACAGAAAGTATACCCGGGAAGAACGTCTCGATGAGCCGATAAACACCAAATATGTGGACGGAGATCCTTATATTGCTCCAGATGAAAGCTACATGATTTTCCTGTCAAACAGACCCGAAGGATTTGGACAACACGACTTTTTTATTTCTTTCCGACTGAAGGATGGATCCTGGACCAAACCTAAAAATCTTGGAAGAGATATTAATTCCGAGGGAAACGATGTTTGTCCGTTGGTTACAGACGATGGGAAGTACTTCATTTTTGGCAGCAACAGAACAGGATGCTACGAAATCTATTGGGTCGATGCAAAGATCATCGAAGATTTGAAACCGGATGAATTGAGATAAAAAGGAGGGATGGATGAAAAAAAACAGGTTTTATTTAGTGATTGTATTTTTGTGTATTTTATTATTCTTCTCAGGACAGAAGTTATGTTTTGCACAGAAGGATGGGGAGGATATCGTTCTGGGCAAATACAGAGTGATTCATTCCCAAATTTTGGATGAAGACAGGCTTCTCTTTGTCCATCTTCCCCGGGGGTATGAGGACACTCAATTGGCTTATCCTGTTATGTATCTTTTGTACGTGGATATTTACAACTATTTCGCGGATGCGGCCATTATCACAGAAAAACTCGGTGGAACCGGGGAGATCCCGCCTGTGATTATCATCGGAGTGGCCAACACCAACAGGTACAGAGATCTCCTGCCCGTAAAAACCAGGGGACGCAGTGAAGCCGGAGGATCGGAGAATTTCTTGAAGTTTCTTGAGGAAGAGCTGATCCCTCATGTCGATAAAACCTACAGGACTAAGAATTTCCGGATTCTTGCCGGCCCTCAGGCCGCTGCTGTTTTCAGCCTTTATGCCCTCATCACCAAATCAGGGCTTTTTAATGCAATCTTATCAGAAAATCCTTTTATGAATCCCGAGAATGCGGCATTCCTGTATCCCAAAGCGGAGCAGTTTTTTAAAACGACAGAGCCTTTGAAGAGTTTTCTTTACATAAAATGCGAAACAAACGAGCGCCCTCAAGACCTGGAATATGCGGAGAGGTTGGCCCAACTTCTGGAATCCGAAAGGCCAGAAGGCTTCCGTTTTAAGGTGGAATTCAGGGAGCCATCCGGCTATTTCACTACTCCTATGCCTTTTAAAGAAGGACTGAAGACATTGTTTGCTGGGCATAAACTGCCAGAAAATTTCCAGACAAACTCCGTGAAGGACATCATCGATTATTATGAAAAGCTATCCCAAGAATACGGATTTGAGGTCGATCCCCCTTCGCTGATGCTGACATTTGAAGGCGATAAATTGAGCCAGCAGGGAAAAGCAAAAGATGCCATAGAGCTTTTTGAGTACGAGCTAAGCCTGTATCCTAAGTCACTAAATGCACTCTGGAGACTAGGAGAGATATACAGAGGAAAAAGCGATCTCGAACGAGCAAGGGATTACTACAAAAAATTTCTGGAGATTCGAGATGTTGATGCAGCCATGATCCACAGTCGGCTAGACCAAGTGGAAAAAATGATCGGTGGTTCAGCGGCCCACCGCATCGAACAGGTAGTCAATAAAAGCGGTATTGAAGCGGGTTTGGAAAAGTATCGGAGCATAAAATCCGATCCCGAGAACAAGCTTTATTTTGAGGAAAGCGAGTTCAACTCCATGGGATACCGTCTGATGGGAGCCAGAAAAATGAAAGAAGCGATAGAGATCTTCAAATTGAACGTGGATATGCACCCCAAATCTGCAAATGTGTATGACAGCCTGGCTGAAGCATATATGAACAGAGGAGACACCGAGAAGGCGATCAGAAATTATAAGAAATCCCTCGATCTCAATCCGGACAATACCAATGCCAAAGAGATGTTGGAAAAGCTAGAGAAGAAATAATAACAGATGAGAGTTATTTGATCTTTTGCTCGCACCGGCCTGGCGGATACAGAAAAGAGGATATTTATATTTCGTTCCGCCGATCTTTTTAAGATTATCCTCAACGGAATATTTGGTATTGCCAAACCGAACGACTATTTTATATACTGACAGCACGTTAGCGCTCGAGGATCGAAGATATGAGTGAATGGAAAAAAAATGGAAGCGATAAAGCTGTCGAGGAAAAACTGGACTCTATCCTCCACCCCACCGATCACGCCAAGGAATTTAAAATCACTATCGAATTCGAATACAAGACATCTCCAAACTATGAAAAGGCGGTCGATCTCGCTCGGAGAAATCCCACCTACTCCGAAGAGGGCGAGGGGGAGTGGATCCGTCATTCCGCCACATATACACCCGAGGATGTGGAAGATCTTTTTGAATTATTCAATCTCGTGCATGAGTGGGACAAAACAGAAGTTTCGGTCAATCACAAAAAAGTCCCCTACGGGCACCAGCTCTGGCTGCCTTTGATGTGGTTTTATCGTGTTAAATAAAGCCCCTCTTTCTGTTTTTCAAATTTTAAATTCTGTGGAAGTCGTTCTGAAATTAAAATTCTGGATTCTAGGATTCGATGTCTTCTCGCAACTTGCGGGTAGCTTCCACATCCAGCTCAAAGGCTTTTGAATCAACGACCACTCTGTAATCTTCTTTGGCACGTTCGATGCTGATGATGCCGTTCTTCACTTCTTTGGCAACGATAACGGGATCTCTGAGATGAGGGGAGCCGTATCCACCACCACCTCCGGCCTGCTGAAAGAGAAGCGTCCCCTCGGGCACATCCTCCACAAGGTCTTTAGTTGTGGTCTGGTACACCCGGCCATCCGGATACCGGAGTTCGATCTTGTTCAACGTAGCATCAAGTCCACCATAGAGGCCGAATGCCGGTTCCACATCCCCGTCACCGAAAGTCACGACTTTAGTGTTTTCTCCGCCGATCTTAAACTCTGTCTTTACCCCCAATCCCCCTCTCCACTGACCCGCTCCAGCTGAATCTATCCAGTACTCGTGTTTCAACAAGAGATGAGGAGTTTGTTGTTCGAACATCTCATAATCCTGGTCCAGCACGCCTCCAGAGGCATCGATCATTCCGATGTGGTCGTATCCATCTACACCCGATGTCGCACCCGACCCCCCTTTCAGCCCGATAAAGCCGATGTCCACATACTTTGAATTATATCGTGCATCAAATCCACTGGTGAGATAACACAGGAGCTGGTTCCAACCCGCTGTCACTCGCTCCGGGATGCCCTTCGAGAGTGCGCGAATGATGGCATCCGCATTGGGCGGACAGAGGTGATTGCCAAAGGTCGTGGCAGCCGGATACCTGGCATTCAGAATGGTGCCTTCGGGAATATCGATGTGGACAGGCCTCACCATACCGTCATTGTGGGGCATATCCGGATTGACCATCTGGAGGAATGTCAGCAGTGTGGCGCTGGCGGAGGATGTATACGTCCCATTGACAAATCCATCGGTCTGCGGGTCTGTGTCTGAATAATCGAAGAAGATCTCTTCATCCTCGACAGTGATCCTCACTCGGATCTTGTATTCAGAGCCGGGTGTTTTCCCATCGTAATAAACGGTCGCCTCCCCCCTGTACTCCCCGTTAGGTATTGTCTTTATCTCAGCACGCATCATCTTTTCTGTGGAGTCGAAGAGATACTCTTTGTGCGACTCGAACACATCCAGCCCATACTTCTCGATCAGCTTCAAGATCCCTCTTTCTCCAACAACACAGGAGCCAATTTGGGCGCGCATATCTGCGGCTACGATATCAAACCGGATGTTGGCGAAGATGAGGTCCCAGACATCCTTTCGCAGCTCCCCTTTCTCATAGACTTTGATCGGGGGAATTCTCAGAGCCTCCTGCCAAACTTCAGTGGCTTTGGGATTATATCCTCCGGGCACTGCGCCTCCTATATCGGCCTGGTGTCCCTTAGCAGCCGCCCAAGCAACAAGTTTGTCTTCATAAAATATCGGCTTGTACACAGCCACATCGTTGTTCTGATTCCCCATGGAAAAGACATCGTTGTGGAAGATGACATCCCCAGGATAGATCTTTTCGCCAAAATAATCCACGATATATTCGCAGACAGGACCTAAGGAGAAGGATAGGATGGGGAGGTTTTCGGTCTGTTCGAGCATCTTCCCTTTGCCATCATAGAGCCCTGTCACAAAATCCTTGGCCTCACAAAGGATGGGGGATCGCGTGGTCTTCATCATCACGATGCTCATCTCTTCAGTAATGGATTTAAACCGACGCTGAAAAACCGAAGCCAGGATCTTGTCTATTCTCATTCTATTCCCTAATGCCCAGTTTTTTCGTGACCTCATTTTCCCTAGTCTTCAGGTACATGGTATAGCTGCCATACCTGTCGCAGAGGACATTGTATTCGGGTGTGACAAACGTGGTTGTGTTGACCTGCTCGATGAGAGCCGGCCCTGCAACCTTATTGCCATACCTGAGCTTATGCCCGTCATATACAGGAATATCGACATATTGTTCCAGCAGGGGCAAATACACTTTTCTCTTCATCTTCAAAGCCTTTTCCGGGTCTTTCTTGTCGTATTTTTCCTGTTTGAATCGGGGTTTGACGGTTCGGCCTACGCTCAAAAGTCTTAAATTGATCAGCTCGATGTGCGTTTTTTCTTCCTCAAGGGAGTAGCCAAAGAGCCTGTTATGTTCGGGGTGAAAGCTGCGGACGATTGACACCAGGTCGCCTTTTTCCAGATTCTCTTTCCTTATCTCTACATTCACTTCGTGATACTGCTTGATGTATCGCATATCCAGGGAGTAGATGTGCTGGATCGCACTCTCAGGGATGTGTTCTGATTTGAGGATCGCTGTGGCTTCTTTCTCCATGTCATGGAATAGAGCTTGGAATTTTTCGATATCCATCCCATGGATTGGTGTCGAATAGGTTCTCACGAAGTCGTGTTTGAGGTCGGACATCAGCATTCCGGCCGCACAAAAGATGGAAGACTCCTTCGGGATGATCATGACCGGAATCTCGAGTTCCTGGGCAATTATACAGGCATGAACCGGACCTGCTCCGCCGGCCACGACTAGGGGAAATTCTCTCGGGTCGTGTCCGCGTTTCACACTCACTTCCCGGACTCCCGAGGCCATGTTGACATTTATCACCCGGTACATGCCCGCTGCAGCTTGAGTCACATCCATACCTAGAGGATCAGCGATTTTATCCTTGATGGCTTTGACAGCACGGTCATAATTGAGCAGCATCCTGCCTCCGGCAAAAAAGTCCTTATCCAGATATCCCAGGACAAGGTCTGCATCCGTACAGGTTGGCAGCTCTCCGCCCAGGTCATAACAGGCCGGTCCAGGGTTAGACCCTGCACTCTGCGGACCCATTCGCAAGAGCCCTCCTTCATCCACCCAGCCGATACTCCCCCCGCCGGCACCGATGGTGTAAATCCCCAACATGGGGAGGGCTATTCGCAGCCGGTTGATCTCACCTTCTGTGGTCACAAGCGGTGTCTTATCCTTAATAAGCGCTGCATCAAAACTCGTCCCCCCCATGTCGATGGTGATGCAATCATCGTAATCCTGGATGGAAGTATATTCGATGCCCGCCATGGGCCCAGCCGCAGGCCCGGAGAGCAGAGTAACGGCAGCGCTTTCGATCGCGCTTTCCGGAGAGACCACTCCCCCGTTGGACTGCATGATGAGAAGCACTCCATCGAACCCGATATCCTTCAGCTTCTGGATGAGGCTCGTCAGATAACTTCTCAAAATAGGGCCTACATAAGAATTCAAAACAGTTGTGGAAATGCGGTCGTAGAACCGGATGCTGGGCAAAAATTCCGAAGACACTGTCAAATAAGCTGTAGGCATTTTTTCCTTAATGACCTTTGCTGCGCCAGTTTCGTGAGAACCATTGGCGAAGGAATTCATAAAGCAAATGGCGACGGCCTCTACATCCTCTTTTTCGAACAGCCGAACAGCATCCTTGACATCCGACTCTTTGATCTCAGTAAGGACATCTCCTTTGTAATCGAGCCGTTCTTCGATAGGATATCGCAGATATCTCGGAACGAGCGGCTCCACATTGGTGTAATGGTTATTGTACTGTTCCTCCCGTATTCCCCTTCGCATCTCCAGCGCATCTCTCAGGCCTTTAGTAGTCAGAAGGGCTGTCTTCGCGCCTTTGCGTGTTAAAACTGCGTTTGTCGTAACCGTCGTTCCATGAACTATGGTTGTGACCCTCCGGATAAATTCCTGGAGAGACGTATCTTTAGCCGTGGCTATCTCCATAAGCCCGTTCATCAGGCCGACAGAAGGATTCTCGGGAGTGGATAAGACCTTGAAGATCTCAGAGCTTCCGTCCTCTGAAGCCAGGAGAAAATCCGTAAAAGTCCCCCCGACATCTATACCTATCCTGTATTTGGTCATAGTCCCACGGGTTCTTTGAATTCGCCAAAAACATCTTTAAAAACCCGGGTGATCTCACCCAGAGTTGCATAACTCTTTACAGCCTTAAGAATATGCGGCATCACATTATTTTTTGATCGGGCGGCCTCCTTCAAACTCAACAAAGCTTCACTGACCTCGCTTGTGTTCCGCGTTTGCTTTATCTCATCGAGTTTTTTCGTCTGCACCTCTGCGACTTCTGGATTGAATGGATGGAGTTCCACATCGGCCATCTCCTCCTCCATCACGTACTTATTGACACCGATCTTCGGGATCTCTCCCGATTGTATCTTTTTTTCTCGAATGTAAGCCTGCCGGCTCACTTCGCTCTGGACATAGCCCGATTCCACAGCTTTGACCATGCCCCCAAAGTCCTCCACCTGTTTCATGTTTTCGACGATCTTTTGTTCCATCTCTTTGGTGAGCCATTCGATGTAGTAGGAGCCTCCCAACGGGTCGACAGTATCCGTGAGGCCCATCTCATCGGCAAGGATCTGCATTGTCCTCAGGCTGATCAATGCAGCCTTCTTTGAAGGGATTGTATACGCCTCATCATACGAGCAGAGGGCCATGGTTTGTGTCCCCGAAAGCGCTGAGATCAGGGCATAATATGCACCACGCACGATGTTGTTCTCTGGTTGCTGGATGGTTAATCCTCCGCCCCCACCGCCGGCGATCATTCTCAAAAGCATGGAGCGCGGATTCTGCGCACCGAAGCGTTCTTTGACAATCTTTGCCCAAAGCCTCCGGCCCGCTCGGAATTTAGCCACTTGCTCCCACAGATTCCCATGGATATCGAAATTGAACGCGATCCGTCCGGCAAAGCTGTCGATATCGAGCCCACGGCTCAGCACTTCTTCGATATAGGTAATGGCAATTTCAAAACCATAGGCTATCTCCTGGACAGGAGTTGCTCCAGACTCCCTGATGTGGTAACCGCAGACACTGAAGGGATTGAATTTGGGGACATGCTGCGAACAGAATTCGACCATATCCCCTATGAGCCGGATGGAAGGTGCGACCGGGAAGATCCACGTTCCCCTCCCGATGTATTCCTTGAGGATGTCGTTCTGAGTTGTTCCCCTCACCTCTTTCCATGGGATGTCCTGCTTTTCGGCAACGACAAGATACATGGCCAATAAAATAGATGCCACAGGATTGATGGTGAGGGCTGTGCTGATCCGGTCGATGGGGATATCTACAAACGCCTCCTCCAGGTCTTTCAGCGTGTCGATCGCCATACCGACTCTGCCCACCTCTTCCTCAGCCATGGGATCATCGGAATCCAGCCCCATCTGTGTTGGGAGGTCAAATGCGACATTGAGGGCTGTCTGTCCATGATCCAGGAGCCATTTGAACCGTTCGTTCGTTTCTTTGGCGGTTCCGAATCCTGAGTATTGACGCATCGTCCAGGGCCGCTTGCGATACATGAACGGGTGTATCCCACGGGTGAAGGGAAACTGGCCGGGCTGTCCGATCTCCTGATCAAAATCGACGTCCCGGATGTCTTCAGGCCCGTAGACAGGCTTGACCTTGATGCCGGACTCGAGAGTGACATCAGTCAGTTCGTCAGATCTCTCCGGTTTCTTTTTGTCTGTCACGATGTGACTTCCTCACTCTTTTTTTCACGCCTTCTAACACTCAGTCGCACCATTACTCCCTTTTTTTGCTTTTAGATCTCTTCCATTCACGCTTTGAGTCCCTCATCCAAGCCTCCTCTCTCACTCTTAGACGTTTTGCCTTATAAAAACGACGATTTCCTCCAGTTGGGTGCCTGTGGAAAAAACACCTGCGACTCCATAATCGATCAAAGTTTTGATATCTCTTTTGGGAATGTTGCCTCCGATCAAAACGAGCTTATCCGAAATCCCTTTGTCTCTGAGCTGATCCATCAATTTTTTACTCAAAGGGAGATGAGCACCCGAGTAGATGGACAGGCCGATGACGTCGGCATCTTCTTCCAAAGCTGTTTTGACGATGTCTTCGATAGAGCGGTGAAGCCCCGTGTATATCACCTCCATGCCCGCATCTTTAAGAGCATGGGCAACAACTTTGGCTCCGGTGTCATGCCCGTCGAGACCGGGTTTGGCAATCACCACCCGGATTCTTTTTTCACTCGAAGTATCGTTCATTTTCCCAATTTATATTTTTGAGTTGAATTATACAACATGATTTTTCCTGCTTCAATCTCTCAATCCGAACTGCATCTTCAAAACCGTGATGAATGACGTTCCGAGTGTCTCAATTGGTGATTTCGAAAACGAACAACGGGAAAGCAATGCGACTCTATTCAAATGTAG
>CAZXJE010000007.1:16018-25208 GCA_964640835.1 uncultured Eubacteriales bacterium | reverse complement strand
GCCCAAATGAGTATTCCGATAAAACAATGTAACATTTTGATATTGCGTCTGTTATGATAAGTATCGACATTTTTTATGAATAATTCAGGTTAGGAGAAAAGAACCATGAAAAAGAACATTTTATTACTCATCCTTTTTTTATGTCTGGCTTTCGTCTCTCTCCAGCTTCACGCACAACAAGAAGAACCCATCACGATCGAAAACGTTTCAGGTGCTGTTTACTGCCTTTATGGGTCCGGAGGTAACATCGGCATATATGTGGGAGAGGATTCATTGCTCATTGTAGACGCTCAATATGCCAAGACAGCCAATGCGGTGATGGCTAAAATCAAAGAGCTCAGCCCTAAGAAAATTGAGTATTTGATCAACACCCATTACCACGGAGACCACACCAGCGGAAATTCCATCATCGGGAAAAATGCTCAGATCATCAGCCAACAAAACTGCAAAAAATCCCTTCTGGCCGGATTGAAGCCCGAGGATACTCCAGAAAGTATCGGGGCGCCCAATAAAACCTTTGACATAGAGATGACAATCACATTGGGAGACGAGACTGTACGACTTGTTTATATGGGCCCTGGTCACACTTCGGGCGATACGATCGTGATTTTTGACAAAGCGAAAGTGATCCATGCCGGAGACCTCTTCTTCCACGGAATGCCTCCTTATATTGATGTGAACGACGGCTCAAACACACAAAACTGGGTCCGCACCATCCAAGCACTTGCAGAAAAACACCCGGACTTTCAGGTCATCCCCGGCCACGGAAAAGTAACGAACATGAAAGAGTACGTCAAATTTGCCGACTACCTGAATACGCTCATAAAAGAAGTCTCTGCCGCCATTAAAGCGGGCAAGACAAAAGAACAAGCTGTGGAATCCATTGACCTGTCAAGTTTCACTTATATTCAGGACCAGGGCGAGTTCCTGAAAAAGGAAAAGAACATCGAATGGGTATATGATGAGATGACCAGAAAATAAAAACAAGTAAAACTGCTCATATCCGAGCTCAGGAGATCAGGTCGCTTCACAGAAGATTAACACTCTTCATAATGGGTAGAAACACTTCACTCATATCTGATCGAATCGATGGGATTGGCTTGGGCTGCTTTAATCGCTCGAAAGCTCACAGACAAAAAAGCGATCGTAAGCGTCCCGAGCGCTGTCAAGATAAACATCAATGGGGAAATGCCGATACGGAAGGCAAAATTCTGTAGCCACAAGTGCATACTGTAGAAGGCAATCGGTGCGGCAACAAGCACTGCCACAAAAACAAGCACAACCACTTCCCGCGAAAGGAGATAAATAATCTTCGAAACAGAGGCTCCCAACACTTTGCGGATCCCGATCTCCTTGGTACGTTGTTCCGCTGTGAAGGAAATGAGACCGACTAAACCCAAACTCGCAATAAAAATGGCAAGCGCTGCAAATATAGAAAAGATCTGGCCCACTCTCAAATCACTTCTGTAGAGATTGTCAAAGTCTTCATCCAAGAATGAATATTCGAAGGGCTGACCGCCGGTGAAGGTCCTCCATGTGTCTTCTATTCGAGCCAAAGTTTCAGGGATATTTCCGGGCCCGATCCTAATGGATGTGAGATTCCATGTCGCTGGCGAGAGAGGACGAATGAGCATGGGAAAGATATCATGATGAAGGGAGTTAAAATGAAAATCCTTAAGGACGCCGATGATGGTGACGAATTCTCCCTCTTTTGCGCCGCCGAATTCCTTGTGGAAGCGCTTTCCTACGGGATCGGTCAATCCAAGCTCCTTGACAGCGGTCTCATTGATCACAACAGAGGAGGTCGCATCCGTCGGTATCTCAGGTGAAAAATACCTGCCCGCAACGATCTCGAGGTTCAGTAATTCAACCAAATTATGGTCTCCATACATGGTGTGCAGGGTGGGAGTCTCGGTAGCTGGCCGCCCTTCCAGTCTGTGGCTGTTGGGATTAAAATGCCTCCCCGGTAAGCTTTCTGTGTCGGATACCGTTATAATGCGGGGGGATCTTAGCAATTCCTGTTTGAACGCATCAGCTTGTGTTCCCAGAGCATCCGCTCTATGGATGACCACAACCTGATCTTTGTTAAATCCTAACTGTTTATCCCGGACATACTGCAACTGATGGGAAATCACAAACGTCCCATAAAATATCCCAAAAGTAACAGCAAATTGAAGAACCACAAGAGCACGGCGAAGAAAGACGTGGCCTTTGGCTCTCTGGCCCACGGAACCTTTGACTGTGAGGACAGCCTGGAAAGAAGAGAGGAAAAACGCCGGGTAACAGCCCGCAATAATCCCGACACAAAACGCGAATCCGACAAGAAACGGCAGAGTAAAGATAGGTTGGAAAAAATTCAGTTCCAGCTGCCGGCTGGCCAGATTACTGAAGACAGGCAAGGCGATCTTGACTAAAAGAATGGCAAACACAAGAGCAAACAGGCTGAGCAAGGTGGATTCGCCCAGAAATTGCCAGACAAGTTGTTTTTGGCTGGAGCCCAAGACTTTACGTACACCCACCTCTTTGGACCGATGGGCAAACCGGGCCGTAGAGAGGTTCATGAAATTAATGCAGGCGATCAACAGGATAAAAAGAGCAATCATCGAAAACACATACACATAGGTTTTGTTTCCTTTTACGGATAGATAATCCACGACACTTGAATTGAGATGGATATCCGAGAGCGGTTCCAAAGAGAATCCGTAATAATTATTCTTGTCTTTTATGTATTCATCGTATGTTTGTCCCGTCTCGGCATAATGATACACGCCCCAATGCCGACTGCAAAAATCAGCCAGTTTGGCATCCAATTGTGGCCTGGCTTCCCTGTTCTTGAGCACAACATAAGTGAAATAGGTGTGGCCTCCCCACCCGGTATCAAAGGCTGTTCTGGTGGATACGATCGAGGCGATCATCTCGTACTGGAAATGGGATGTCGCCGGGCAATTCTCTATGACTCCCGTGATCTTAAAATCCCTGCCCTGGTCCTCAAGTCTTAACGATTTTCCCAGAGGATTCGTGCTTCCAAAATATTTATGAGCGATATCTTTGGTGATCACAATGGTGCGCGGATCGCCGAGAGCTGATCTGGGATCGCCGAGAACAAAGGGAATCGTAAACACATCAAAGATGCTGGCATCGGCATAGATGACACCCTTCTCTAAAAACAGCTTATCTTCATATCTCACAAGGAGATTTCGAGGCCAGAGACTGAGCCTAACGGCGTGTTCGACCTCGGGCAAGTCATCCAGCATAGCCTGTGCCATGGGAGGGACCGTGTACGCACCTCTTTTCTCTCCCCCTGGATCGAATTGTGTGACGACTCGGTAGATCCGGTCCACCTTCTCATGCTGACGGTCGAAACTGAGTTCATGAAGGACAAAAACAGCAATGAGGATGCTTGCGGCCATCCCCACAGCCAATCCCGCAATATTGATGAAAGAAAAACCCGTATGCCTTCTGACATTGCGTAACGCTACGGTGAGGTAATTTTTAAACATGGCCCCTCTCCAATAGATAAAATTTGAGACGAATGAAGGGAAAGAAACAAGGATGAGCCGCCAATACCACAGGTGGGCTCGGAAGGGACCATGCGAATCGACAAACTCGGAGAATTCCTCATCGAAATCGCCCATGATGGCTTCAGTTTCGTCCCTATTGGCAATTCTATGGAGCAGCCATCTGGCAACTCGGGTTAGATTTCTTTGGGTGTTGTTCATGTTTTTGTGTTTTTCATGCCTGGATGTTTTTCATTCGTACTATTTCTCACCCAGAGCCAACTCCGAATCATCATCCCAGAGAGATTTTTTCAGATCCATTGCTGCTTTTAGAGCCTCTCGTCCTTGGGAGGTGATAGTGTAATAATTCCTGCTCCGGCCGCCCCGTATTGGAGTGGGAGCACTGACCTTCTTCGTGACAAATCCTTTTCTGCACAGCTTAGCCAATATGCCGTAGAGAGTGCCATAGGGAAAGATCCTTCCCGTTCTTTCTGACACCTGCTTCCTGATGGTCACGCCATAAGCATCGGTCTTCAGTTTCCAGGCCGCCCACAATATCATCTCTTCCGTTAATGTGAGATCCTTCATGCGGTCACCTCTCACATATATGTACGTAAATTAGTACAAATGGTTGCCATTCCCCACAAAAATTTTGAAAATTGACCCTCTCCCAGGGCTGTGATATAAACATCTCGATATGTCAGCGGACAAAACTGAAACTCATAAAGAGGCCTCGCCTGCTCAGTCAAAGAGAAAATTTTGGGAACACATGATCATCGATCTTCTGTTGTGGATCTCCCTGATAACTCTCGCCATCGGGATATTCGCTCCGGTTATGACGTTCAAAAAGTTGATATTCTACAAAAATACGTTCTCAATACACACAGGCCTTGTAACGCTCTTCAAAGAGGGCGAATACATCCTGTTCCTGATCATTTTTGTGTTTACCATTCTGTTCCCGATGATCAAAATTCTCTTACTCGGGCTGATCCACTATTGCCGGTCATGGCCTCAAGAAAAAATGAAGAAGCTCCTTCACTACCTCAGCCTCGTGAGCAAATGGTCCATGCTGGATGTTTTTATCGTAGCGCTGCTGGTTGTCATCGTCAGGCTGGGAATCACAGGAAGAGTTGAAGCGCAGTGGGGGCTCTATGTGTTTGCCGTGTCAGTCATCCTGAGCACTCTAACAACCCAAAGGCTCACGCGCCTTCTATAATTTTTCGCCGCAGTGGGGACAGACTTTCCAATCTTCTTCGATTTTTTTTCCGCAAGAGGAGCATACGCCTTCCATCCGTGCGCCGCAATGGGGGCAGAAGGCAAAATCCGCTCCGACTGATTTTTGACAGCTGGGACACGTCTTTAACTTTGGTTCCACTATCTTAGACGGCAGTGAATCCGAGCGAACGATCAAGTAGATCAACAAGCCGATCAGATTGCCTATAAATACGAGCAGAGCCCACAACACACCGTTCATGCCGCGCCGCTCAGCATCGCGGAAGACCCAGACTATAACGAAAATCCATATGATAAGAAGAACAAAGGAGAGAAAAGAAAACGAGGAATAGCGGAAAATGTGAGGACCGATGTAGAGATCATCCATGTCGGGGATATTAATACTCCGGGCTACGCCTGTGATGACGCCAAAAGGAGCCAATAGCACTGGCGTTATCCGCCACACAAACAAAAATATTATCGCCAATAATATAACAAGGGCTATGGTTTTTCCTGTAGATGTTGCCACGATTAACCTCCTCTTCCGTATCCTGGTTCAGTACCAGGACACAAAATCAAATATCTCAAATATAAGATATTTTCACACATTTATGCCGAACCTAAATGATGATTGTGCGATCGAAACTTTCGGAGTATCACGGGTGTAAAGAAAAGCATCGCCGCATTCTGGATGATCAAAAAAAGGACCACAACGGCCGGGAATGAGAATGTTTGTTCCATCTCAAGATCTCTAAGCAAGGGAAGCAGCAAGAATCCGGTTATTACAATAAGAGAGGCAATAGCTGCCCAGATGAGCTTGGGTATGGAGTGATTGGCGATATGATGATCTACTTTTTGCGCCGCACTCTTATGGGATTCCATCTCTTTATAGCAGAGCGCTCGTGTCTTCTGTATGAGATCATCGGGCAAAATAGGTTTAGATGAATTCCTCAAGCAAACACGGATACCCTCCAATTCCTCTTGGAGACGAGCGCATTTCACACAAGAGGAAATGTGATCCTCAATGGCTCTTATCTCTTCCTGACTCAAGCCTTCAGCAGAGGCATCGACGATTAAATGCTCAATGTCTTTACATCGCATTTGACTCTCTCTCTTTTTGGATTATAGGCGGAAAGCTCCCCGCGAAGCTTTCTCACCGCCCGAAACATCAGAGATTTGACCGTGCCCACCGGAATTTCATAGATCTCGCTGATCTCCGAGTACTTCAAGCCCTCGATCTCTCTGAGCGCGAATATTCCCCGCTGCCGCTCGGGCAACCGCTCCATCGCCTGGGCAATATCCCGTCTCATATCGACACGATTTACTCCGTTTGCAGCACCGGGGATGCTGCTCCCAAACAGAAAGGAATTTGCGCCCTCATCTGGGACGGAACGTGATGCTTTCTGGAAAAAGAAAGCCCGTCTGATCCGCTTCTTCCGTAAAACATCCTTGTGGAGATTCGCTGTGATTGTGAAGATCCAGGCTTTGGCGCTGCTTTTTTCGACTTTTTTTGGTAAGTGATGTACGATTCGAAGCCAAGTCTCCTGGAAAAGGTCCTCCGCCTCTCCTGAATTCTGTGTTAAATAGCAAGCGAAACTAAAAACAGCCGACCTATATTCTTGGTATAGATCGTCGAATTCTTCCTGAATGACTCGGTCAGAATTCATTTTGTCTCCACAACTCTCGGGCGCCACAAAGTTCTCCATTTTCATTCAAATCTCAGAAGATAAGACGTGTCACACCCTAAAAAGTTCCAATATTAATAAAAAATGTCGATACCATAATATCAAATCCAATTTTGACTTTTTTTCTTATCCCATAAAACATTTGTACGACTTCACCGTCTTCGATATACTTTATTTTTTTATCGGCATTTTTTACCCTTCGGGCGCCGACCCAACCTACCCGCCGATCTCACTACAAAGCCACCGTTGTAGCCCGGGTTAGGTTGGGACGGCTCGCGGTAGTTCACTACAGCTTCGTGGGCCACTGCCTCGCCTTTGCAGCAACCTCAACTCGTTAATAATCCTTTTTATCTTATTCTATTGCGATTTGAGGGCTTTGATGGGGCCGCCTTGATTTTGGACCACTAATCCTGTGACATGACTGTCTTTATCCACAAGAAAGTTTATCCGAAAATTACGGGCCATGTCCAGATGATACCCGATAAAATCATTCCCTCTTGATGTTGGTGGCAGAAAGGGAATTGAAAGGTCAGGAACACCCATAACAGCGTCGAGACCCACAATTTTCGAGTCGCGCCAGATCAGGCCAAAATATAGGCTTGCTTTCTTACCCTTGAGCTCCATGAAAACCTGGGCTGATTTCTCCCCTCTTAAATCGATGGGAAGCGCAATTCTTGCCAAAACTTCTTTGATCTCTCCTGTTCTCTTCTTATGCCTCTCCACTCTCATCGGGATGTGCTCGCGAATAAATCCCATCATTCTGTCCCTGTCGTACAGAGCCTTCCCGAATTCTTCAAAATCCCCTGCAAGAGCGGAAACAAAAACCTGTTCGGATAGCCGGCTCAGCTCTACCCAAGCCTCTGCATCATCCTTTTTAACGTTGAACATCGCATTAACAGCGTCCTGCCCGTCTGGTCCCACAAGCAGCACACTGCCTTTGCGCTGGACGTTGAATTTCCCTCCGCTAGAAAGCACGTACGTTCCAGCATACGTATTAAATATCTCAGGATCTTTGGTTGCTACGGCTGGTGGAAAGGTCACATCCTCACCAAAGGCCAACTCTTCAATTTTATCTCTGATAGGTTCAAAAAGTACTTCTCTCCCGTAACTCTGATTGCAAAAAAGCATGGTCACGACTCCAGCATCGATGTATCGCCTCATCTCAGCGCTGCAACCCAGCGAACTCCCCCCATCGTGCTGAATAAGGATTCCCATCTCTCTCTCTAAAACATCCCAGCCATATCCATAATCGTTCAAGAATGGCGTGAATATCTTTTCCTTTGCTTCATCCGAGAGGATCTCATTCCCAAGAAGAGCCAAGTGCCATCTATACATATCCATCGTTGTGGAAAGGATGCCACCGTTCCCTATGAAGTTCCAGTAGGGATAAGGCTTCTCGAGGGGAGTTCCGTTGTCCTTATCCCCCAAATACCAGTGGGCCACGACCTTCTTTTTCCACTCGGGTATTCTGTAGCCGGTGAAAGCCATACCAACCGGATTGAAGAGGTTACTGTGCAAAAATTCTTCATAGGGTTGGCCAGAAGCCATCTCAATAATAGCAGCTAGTACGCTATACCCTGCATTGGAATAAGAGAATTCCTCCCCGGGTTCAAACTGGAGGGGCTCATCTAGAACTTTCCGTACAGTTTCATCCCGCAAAGCCTTCTCAAAATCATCGCCCACACCATCAACAACTCCGGAAGTATGAGTGAGGAGGTGGTGTAAAGTGATGTCTAATTTATCTTCAGGGACATTGTCAAAATACTTGGATAAAAGATCCCCGGTATTCAATTTCCTCATCATCTCCAGTTTGATAATCCCGGCGGCTGTGAACTGCTTGGTGATCGAACCCGTGCTAAAAACGGTGTCTGCAGTGTTGGGCACATTTTCGGACCGAATGGCCAATCCATATCCTTTGTTAAGGACGATCTCGCCTTCTTTCGCGACAAGAAGAGCTCCCGAAAATCCAAAAGGCGTGATCCGAGTGAGATAAGTATCCAATTTCTTCCCAATCTCTCCCTTGACAACTTCTCCCTCGGCTAAGTCGTTCGAAGACGAATCGCAGGTGACCAAGATTGCAAAAATTGAAAAAAGCAGAACGACAGGCAAACAATATCTTACGAATCTTTGAGACATGTTCTCCCTCCAGACATAAAGCCTTACATCCTCTTAACTCTCGAGAATGGCATGCAGTTGCACAGAAGAATCCTTGCACAACCGACCTGATATCATATTATATGCATTTCAAAGGGATTTTACTGAAAAAAAACGATAAGCCTGGATTATTCACGAATTGAGGCTGCTGTTTTTATGAATAATTCAGAAGAAAGATGGATTATTCAGGTAAGGTGTGCGAAAGCATAACAGAGAGTGTACGATAACGAACGATTTTATCCCGTTTAACATGTGGCTCAAAAAAGATTTTATGGGAAAATCACCCGAGTAATCACAAAAGAATGACAATTTGGCATAATTCTTGGATATAGGTATTTGTCAAATTCAGTCTCGGACTGAGGGAAAAAGGCAACCTTTTTTGCCTGAGTTACGTATTGTATATATAGGACTGAATGATTTAAGAGATTTTATTTGAAAAGAGGCCGAAATGGTACTGAGAGAAATTTTGGAAAAAATCGAAACAGAAGAAACACCGATCTTGCTAAGTGATCCCAAAGGGGATTGGAACGCACGTGATCTTTTAGACATACTATCAGAGCCGATGCTCAAAAGAAATGTCTATCTCCAACCCGGTCTCTACATCGCTCTGATCAACGATGGCGGTTATCTCGGTGAAGTTTT
>CAZXJE010000007.1:0-15918 GCA_964640835.1 uncultured Eubacteriales bacterium | reverse complement strand
TTTTCTGTGTTGAGCCACCACATGTAGCCATAGCTGGGATTTGCGGGAGTGGGAACTCTCAACATGTCGATCCATTTTTCAGACAACAATTGTTTGCCCTCCCATTTCCCACGCCGTAAAAACAAGAGGCCGAATCTGGCTTGATCATGGGTACTGATAAACATACCTCCGCCCCAATGTCCCCCACCACTCACGGACTGCATCTTCATCCCATCGAGGAGCACCCATGAATTTTTATAACCATGCCAACGCCACGTCGATGAGGCCTTTATCGGGTCCATGATCTTCTCGCGAAGCACCATGGGCAAGGGTTTTCGCCACACCTGAAGGAGGGAATAGGCCAGCAGGTTAACGCGCACATCGTTATATTTATAGGATGTTCCCGGCTCCTTCAACTTGCGCTCCCTGAGATCATCCCACTTGACATCTCTCGGCGGACGGTCAGCCCAATCGTGCTTATCCCAGAGAGTGCCCGACCAATCCGAAGTCTGATTCAAAAGATGATGCCAGGTGATCTTTCGATTGTGCTCCGAATCGAATGTCCCGTCAGTGACATATGTCTTAACCGGTTCATGCACATCTTTGATCAGATCGTGATCAAGGGCTAGCCCTGCTGTTGTCGAAAGGTAGCTTTTCGTCACACTAAAGGTCATGTCGACTCTTCGTGTATCCCCCCACTCAGCCACAATATAGCCTTTCCTGATGATCATACCGTTTGTTGCCCCTCGCTCCTTTGTGGGTCCGATTATCGCAAAGAAAGGCTCTCCGCCAAAAGAACGTGCAATCGCCTGGGAAAGGTCTTTCGGTCCCGACCATCCATTGACCTTTGCAAACTCCACGGCTTTCTCTAATAGAGCGGGATCCATATCCACATCTTCTGGCTGTCGTCTCTCCCAATTTTCGGCCTTACCTGGATAGTACTTTGCGTCTTCTTCACTCGTGCGATTTACCCTATCTCCAGTCAGTGAGACAGGGTAAATGAGGACAAAAAACAGGACAAGAAACAAGGATATAGGCCTCAGCCTTTTAAAATATTTGATCTGTCTCGGATGTTTTGTATGATTATTTTTATCCATGTGGAACCTCCTTGGATATAAAATCATTGAGCGCCTTGTTCGAATTGGCTCCTAAAGGGAAAAACGAGGTTATTCCAAGTATGTCCTGGAACCCATGTAGTGAGTCTTGAAATAGCCGTTTAATAGAGAATCGATGCGTATTCTTTTATCCTTACCCGGAGCATGGATGAATTGGCCATCTCCTGTGTATATGCCCACATGAGTGACCTTTTTCCCTTGAGATGTGGCAAAAAAGACAAGATCTCCCTTCGCAAGCTGACTGCGGCTGATAGGTGTTCCTGCGGTGAATTGATCTTTTGAAGATCTCGGCAGCTTTAATCCGTTCAGCTCGTAGACAGCCATGGTCAGGCCGCTGCAGTCAAAGCCTTGCTGCGGCGATGTTCCCCCCCACGAGTAAGGAACTCCGATAAAGCGTCTGGCGGTCAAAACGATTTCATCGCGCAGGTAGGCTTCTCCTAGGCTTATCCTTTTGGCTGCAGAATAATCCGTTGGACTAACAATATAAAACTCCTCGATGACTCCGGAGGAAACAAGGTTTTCCGCCTTTTGTCGCGCATTTTCCTTTGTCAAAAAATCACCGAACCGGACCTTGTAAAGGCCGGACTCATGGACGAAGTAATAGGCATTGAGGTCCTGCCTGTTTAAAGAATTTGTGAGACGAATGGCATTACCCACCACAGAAAAAGCCCCAACTTGAATAGTGAATCCTAATTGAGGCAGTTCTTTGGGGGAGGGAGCAGGTTTTTTTGCGGGTGGGACAGGTTCTGGAGAGGGTTCGATCCCAACTTTTTTTCGGCAGCTTGCAGCCAAAACAACCAAAACTAGGATACAGATACAACTCTTTTTCCACGCTGGCAACATGACTGTTCTTTCTATAATACCCTAAAAAAAGGAGCTATACCAACACATGAAAATGAGCAAACCAAAAATAGCATGAAAAGGCTTTTTTACACAACAATCCTTGGAATTTTGGGATTGATCCGAGTGACGATCTCGTAGTTGATGGTTCCGCATAGGGAGGCCAAATGCTCGGCTGAGATCCTCTCCTGTCCCTGTGTACCGAGAAGAACCACCTCATCTTCCAGTCGAATCTCGGAGATATCCGTCACATCTACGGTGATAAAGTTCATGGCTACACGCCCACGGACCGGCGCTCTTTTTCCTGCGATCAACACATAGGACGCGTTGGAAAGCAGGCGGTCATATCCGTCATAATACCCCACAGGCAAAACGGCCAGCTTTGTGGGCCGCGTTGTTTTATAAGTACAGCCATACCCGATGAATGCTCCCTCCGGAACGTCTTTTATCTGAACCACTCGTGTCTTCCAGGAAAGTACCGGCTTGATATTCACCGGTTCTCTCTCATCCTGGATGCACGAAAGGTATGTTTCTTTGGAAGGCCATAATCCATAGATGCCGATCCCCACCCGAACCATGTCGAAAAAGGTCTCGGGAAAAAGAATGGCTGCTGCCGAACAGGCTACATGTTTGATAGGGATATTTATGTCGTTTTCCCCTAAAAGATCCACATACTCAATGAATTTTTCCAGCTGACACTGCGCATAGCTATGGTCCGTCGTGTCCTCGATGTTGGCAAAATGCATAGAAAGCCCCTCGATCTTAAGGTGGGGGTATTTCCGGATCCTTTCGACAAATGGCAGCAGGTCCTCTCCCTTGATCCCCTGACGATAGCCCCCTGTTTCTGTTTTGATGTGAAGACATGCGTCTTTTTTTTGGACACGGGTGATTTGTGCCAATTCCTCTACAGTTTCTGTGTTGTAAACAGTCAGGCGCAGATCATTAGCAACAGCCTCTTGGAGGTCTATGAAGGGGATATAGCCCAGCAGGATGACCGGCAAATCGATTCCTCCTTCTCTGAGCGCCAGTGCTTCCTCCAACGAATTTACACCCAACCAATCGGCGCCAAATTCAGCGGCCAGACGCGAAACCTCCAGAAGACCGTGGCCGTAAGCGTTGGATTTCACCACAACCGTCATTTTCCGCGAATCCCCGATAAGATGGCGAAACTGCTGGATATTGTGTTCCAAAGACGCACGGCCGATCTCAATCCATTGGAGCCATGTCTGTTTCATAGAAGCAATCCTAGCTCTTTTCATATATCCCTTTTCGAAGGAAGAAGTAAAGAGAAAATGCTCACTGACAAAACCAAAACAAAAAAAAGGGGTCAAGTTCTTTTTTAGCATGAAAGAAACCTGACCCCTGCTCGGTGATAAGGGGAAAGATTAGAATTTAAAATTTGAATCGGGCTGGGTTGTCCTGATTTCAAACTCGGAGAGACGATCGATCAGTTTTTTTTGGTCGAGTTGCTTTTTGATCTCTTCAGCCTTCTTCTTGCTGAAAACTCCAAGCTGTTGCCGGTTCCCGTACTCATCATACAGGTATAAAACTTTTTTACACTTCGCCCTTTTCGAAGCTTGTTCAATCTCCATCCTGTAATCTATGTTCTGGGGTGATATCATTTTTTCTCGCTCCGCTTGAATATTCAGCAAGAAACATACCAAATATTGAGGGGATTAAATAATATACTTGTTCAGCGTCATGCCGTCCGGGAGCTTAGCCTTCTCCTGGTAAATGTTCCAGTAATATGTTCTGGCATCGTCCAGCCTCTGATAGAGGTCATGACCTTTGTCCGGGATGTGAGTCCGAAGGACATCTCCATTTCCATCCACGAGCAACAATTTGTCACACCGGTTCATAATACCTGCCGTACCGACGCTACACACACACACCAATTCATCGGATTCGACTTTCTGTATCAATTCTCTATAGGTGATGTCTCTTTCTTGGACAGGTGTCCTCATTTCTTTTAATATGGCGACAAGCCCTTGAATGGTGACCGAGGGAAGGATCAAAGGGCTTTCCGGGATCTTGACCACGGAGCCGTCACGAAAGGCAAAAAGACAACACGAAGAATCCCACTCTGTGACTGCCCTGTCCCTTATATTTTTGTCTATCCTGTCATCCAGGAAAAGGGCCGAGGCAGCATCAGGAAGGATCTTCCTGGCTTCGTCGATCGCCTTAACGCTCATCAGGTAATTTATTCCCAGTTTGAGACATCCTGTATTATTGGCAGCAACAGCACGGATGAGGTTGGGAACGACAACTCCACTAAAGGGCTCTCCCAGATACCGGTCATACCGGCAGGCAACAGCCCGGATAGAAGGCTGGCTGGCGAAGGTCACGCCGATAGACTGTTCTTCGTCAACGGTGAAAGGCCGGAGATAACCCTGTGCGCCCAAATCGGCCATCTCCTCTAAAAAGTCACGCATGGAGGGATCTCTGAAGTACTGATGGATAAATATATTTTCCAGTTCTTCCGGAGATGGTACTAAATTTTGCTGACGCGTCGCCAGGCAGAAGGCAATTCCCCGTTGGAAGCGCTCTAGGTTCATATTCCAGTTCAGAAAAATGACTTCCAGGTGGCCACTAGCATTTTTCTTACAAAAAAAACGGATGCCCTCAAAACAGAGGAACTGGGCATAATGGATAGACCTCGAGACCGCATAGACTTTGTCATCGGCACTAAAAAGAGCAAAGCTTTTTCCATCGAGCAAGTACTGCATCTGCTTGGTTGCCCATTTTACTCCTTCAAAGCCAGCCATCTAACTTTCCTTTCTTGTGCTGAATTTTTCATAAAAAATGCCGATATTTATCATACCAAACCTTCTATCAGAATGTTCCATTGTTTCTTCACTATTCTCATTTAATCCTTCATATCCATGCCATTTTAATTTCTAATCGGCATTTTTTCACCCTTCGGGCGAACCGATCTCATTACAAAGCCTTCATTGTAGCCTACTCGCGGTAGTTCACTACAGCTTCGTAGGCCACTGCCTCAACCTTTATGTAAGGGTGGGGTGGGTTGGCCTCGGCTCGTGAAAAATTCAGAAAATCTATAATGTCAAGAACATCCAGTCTTTTGAGTAAGGGACACTGCTCATGAGCACACCTTTCTCCTTTGTTACGAGAAGGTTGTCGCTGGGATTATAACCGAATCCGTTCTCGGGGTCGTACAATCCCGGCTCCACGCTGAATGTCATTCCCTCTTCGAGCGCTGTCTTGTCACCCAGGGCAAGCCATGGCGCCTGATGTCCTTCCATCCCCTCTCCATGAGCAGGCCTGTGGTATATGTACTTGCTCACCCCGTTCTGGACCTGGTACTTATGGATCATGTAGGCCACTTCGGCACAGGTCCGCCCCGCTTTGGATTCTTTTTCCTGTATGTGAACACAATCAGTGACGACCTGCCACAGTTTCTCCCTGTGCTCATCCCATGGTGCAATCTGATAATACCTGTAGCATTCTCCACCATATCCACCGATCCGGACGACACCCGATATCTGCAGGGCATCCCCCTTTTCGACTTTTTTGTGGAAAAACTGGTTGGGATGGGGATATGCTGTAGCCACCCCAGTGCGACAACCGATGCCAACGGACACCCCCACAGCTGAATGGGGTTTTCCATCACTCTCGATATCCTCCATGATCATGTTCACTCCATACTCCTCCGCAGCTTTTCCAATGGCAAAGTCCGTGACATCCGTACCCTTTTCGAGAAGGTAATCCCTGGCAAAAGCATGGATCTTGCTGAAGTAATCCATGGCTCTTTGTGTGAGTGCGATCTCCTCCTCGGTTTTGACCATTCGCATTTTAAGGCAGATGTCGCTGATATTTACCATTTTTGCTTTGGGAAGGATCTCTGCAAATCTATTCCACTTGGACAGCGGGAATTCAGTATCAAAACCGATCACTTTCTCACCAAAGCCTCTGGCTTTTAATCCTTGGAGCAACCACTCAAAAAGATCGACTCTGTGTCCGAGGTCCAGCATTCCCAGGTTGGGGTAACCTCCTTCTGCGTGAAGATAGTCGAAATAATAGGCGTTGTCCGTGCTCCACCAGGATTTCACCAAATCTCTGTCAAGGCCCGGATGATACCAGTAGAGCGCATCTTCGTCGACCGGTATAACCGCATAAAAAGGCCGCTCCGTCGTACTGTGGAAGAGACCTGTAAAATGGACAATATTCCACCGCCCTTGAAGGACTATAGCATCTACGCCTCTTTCACCCGCCTTCTCTCTCAGTCTGACGACAGTTTTCTTGTACCAGTCAAGGGGAAGGCGGTCCGCAGTCGCTGCCTTCGGATGATCAGGGTCCTTAACCAACAACTTTTCCGAGTCCCCTTTCGTCTCCACAGAGCCGTATGAACTGGAGCGTGTGCCCAAGCTCAAACCAGCCATTCCACATCCAACATTCTTTATGAATTTTCTCCTGGAAATGCCCATAACGACCTCCTTATTCATATCCATTATTTAATTTATCCATATCTATCTGGTTACTACGACTTACGGAGCTCACAAAAAAGACTGGAGCCGTCGACTTCAGTCACCATGGGCACAAGGCCGTATTCAGAAGCCAAGGCGCGAAAATCTTGGGCAGTGATCGTAGTGGATTTAAACCCATCTTTACAAAAGATAAGGCCTTCTCCAGTAGCTTCTTCATCGATCTCTCCAATAAGCCCATGTTCAGTTTGTATTCTAAACCAGGCGATACGGTCTTCCCAAAATCGCTCCGCATAGCTGGACAGAAGGACTGAGCCGCCCGGGCGTGTGACACGCAGAGCCTCAGCGATCAGTACTTTTTGCTCCAGTTTGAAAGCGGATATCTCGTTCTGCACACAAACCACCTTGTCGAACTGACCGTCCTTAAAGCCCAAACGGCCTGCATCCATAGCGAGAACAGAGCAGAGGGGCACATTCTGGCATAAATCCCCGTGGAGACGAAGACTGTCTAAAGCCGTATCGATGCCTACAGCCAGCCCGGCCTTCTCTGCCAGCAAAAGAAGCACCCTCCCATACCCGCAGCCTAATTCAAGCACACGATCCGTTGATTCGATCTTTTTCAGCACAAAATCGATCTCTGCTTCGAGATACTGTTTCACCCGCGGCGGTGCGATAGAATAACAAAGCTTCAATCTCTCACCTGAAAGTTTTTGGGCATAATAACTGTCTTTCCTGTCGACTTCGGGTGATAAAGTTTTTGCCTCTTCTTTTGGTCTTTTCTCTTCTCCCGAATCTTTTTTCTTTTTCCGCGGGAGTTTAATAACAGTGGTTCCAGCGATCTTATCGTGCATGCTCAAACCATTGGCATCCCAGAGAACTTGCAAAAATCCAAGGCTGCCAAAAAGAGCCGAACAGGCATATCCATGCGTGCGCTCGAATGCCTGGTACCATCCCAGCCGCTTACGTTTTTTAAGGTCTATAACCTGGAGACGGAAAATCCTCTTTCCTAAGGTGCGTCCTCCAAACCGAAAGAAGAGGACAAAATAGATGTATCCGAGGATGAATTCCCTGAGGATGTGCATTTCTTCCGGCTCCTCCTGAATCTCAGTCAGACCAGAGCCAAACTCAATGAGCACGTCCTCATAACGGGCTTCTATCTGCTCTATAGACATCCCTCTGGCGCGTTCATATTCCTCAGGCGAAAGCTGTTCTTCAAGCACATCAAGGTAGGATTCTTTGATCCTCTCAATCTGGCTTTCCCCTGCCGTGCCCAAGGGAATCATCATAGACTTCCCCTCTTTTATGTCTCGTTTATACTTCGTCAGCAATCCCTCCTCATGAGTCAAGGGAGCTGCAATCTCGGTATAGGCCACATAGAGAACCATCGCCACAAGAAAGATGAGAAGAGTGTCGAGAGCAAAGGCGAAAAAACGACGAGAAAAACTTGCCTGGTCAGGATGGGCTTTGTTTTTGGGAAATCGGAAGATTTTTCGCCGTCTCTTCACTGTCTGTCCTTCAAACCTTTGAGCCCTCAAGCGTCACTTTGCTTATACCATAGCCCCAACATGCGGTCAAATCACAGACCCGATGATCACAGATTCAAGGGACGCAATACTACAAAATCGAGACAGCGATCAAATAACGCAGAAACATTGGAGCAGTGCTCCAAGATGGGAACAACGATTAAAAAACATCAAATAATCGAGAAAACTTGAACGATCTATCGTATTGAGTCTGCGTAATTATCGAAGAACTTGACGATCTCCGGGAAAAAGGAATCCAAGTTCGGATACTTGCCACGGTGAGCTTCGTACTCACCCAAAAGGCTGGAAAGGCCTCTCATCCAGAAAAACATGTTCGTATTCTCAAAGACGATCTGCTGCTCCGCCGCCGCTTCTCCCTCACTCGCCAGCCTATAGCGGACAACACAGGCGCGCACAAGCGACTCATACATCATGGTTCTCCATCCGGGATAAGCCTGACGGCGCATAGCATCCGCTACTGAAGGAAAGATCCTCTGACCCGCTTTCTCCAGATGACCGGCATGTTGATTCACAAGTGGATTAACGTAAGAGTGGCAAAACTCATGGACAACTGTCGTCAACACGCTCTTGTCGAACCGTGGAATCCCTTTTCTATCCTTGAGCCAAACTCCAAGAACGCAGTAGAGTTCTTCTCTCCCATCCGGAAAGACAATCCGGGGCCCGTAACAGGCGCCTCCATTCATCATTCCGAGTAAAACTGTAAAACTGGCGTCTGATTTGGCACCAAAAAAACTGTCAAACCACTTGACAACGCCATATTCTTCCAGGACTTTTTCCATGCGTGACTCGGCGGTCCTGTAAAGGTTTTCATGCGCCCGGATAAAAGTTTCAAAATCCGTATCCTTCACAAAGCGGCGGGCTGCTTCCTGAAACTTGTGGGTATCCTCTTCAGTCCAGCGAATGTCCCAGCTTTTTGGTGCAGGCTCCAAAGGCACACGCTCCTGCATGCTGTCCACGTCTTTGACGTGAATGGCCAAACTCATCACTGCATCAAAACTCACGCCACGGGTTTTTCTCAACTGCCTGGCCAATTGCACAACATCATGATTTTCGTGCTCTCTAAAATGTTTCTCGACATCTTTGATGTAAAAGGTCAGCCGATTCTGATTATACTCTGGATTTCCCGCGAGCCGAAAGATGAGGCTCATCAATTCAACTCGTGGATCGACTCTGACATCAGGTTTGTTCTGCGTCCTTAGAACAGAAAAGGGAGAGGACAAAAGACAAATAGGCAAGGCCATCAAACCTACTATTAAAAATTTTACAGGTTTTAGGCCTTTCATCAAGGAATCTCCTCTTATCCCTTCCATTTTACCATAGCCCTGTTCCAATCACACTCGCAGGAAAAAACTCTTCTTGAATGCATTCGTAGAATAAGTTATTATCGCGCGTTCAGGCGAATTTCAGAAAAGAGGCTAAAAGGATAAGTGAAGAGATCATGTTTAAAGTAATCCATAGTCAAAAAATCAAGTCCAGTAACATCTATAAGAAAAAAGTCATTCAGATAAAATCAAGGGCTTTGGTGCTCGTAATCTGCTCTTTTTTTATTGTATCGGCGACGCTCTCCGCCCAGGAGAGATACCCGGGAGAAACGTGGAATAAGGTCCAAAAACCCGAAGATTTGGGATATTCCTCCGAACGCTTGGCCAAAGCCAAAGAATTTGCGGAGGGGCTGAACACTGCAGCTGTGGTCATCGTTGTGGATGGGATTGTTCTCGATCAATGGGGGGAAGTCACGACCAAGTACATCGTCCATTCCATCCGGAAGAGCTTTCTGAGTGCTCTCTACGGCAATTATGCGAGAAACGGAACGCTCGACCTGGATGCCACCTTGGAAAACCTCGGCATCGATGACAAAGAGCCGTCTTTGACCGAACTGGAAAAAACGGCCACGGTCAGAGACCTGCTCAAAGCCAGGTCTGGAATCTACCATGATGCGGCCGCTGAATCGCCGGGGATGAAAGCCCTGAAACCCAAGCGCCACAGCCACAAACCCGGAACTTTCTGGTACTACAACAACTGGGACTTTAATGCACTGGGCACGATATTCGAGAAGCAGACAAAAAAAGATATCCATAAAGCCTTCAAAGAGGACATCGCGGACCCCATCCAGATGGAAGATTACAGACCGGAGGATGGGATGAGAGGCAAAGTTCGTGAGTCCATCCACTCGGCCTATCACTTCCGGATGACAGCCAGGGACATGGCGCGATTCGGCCTTCTGATGCTCAGGAAGGGAAAATGGGATGGAACGCAAGTCATCCCTGAGGACTGGGTCGAAGAAAGCACGCAGCCCTATTCGGATGCCCGTCTGTATGGTTCGGATGCCTACGGATACATGTGGTGGGTGGCTGAAGATGGGCGCCGGTACAAACACATGCCCGGAGTGAACTTGAAGCAGGGAACTTATTCAGCGAGAGGATACGGCGGCCATTATATCTTCGTGATTCCTGACCACAACATGGTCGTCGTCCACCGAGTCAACACCTACATCCAGGGCAATTTTGTCTCTGGAAGAGACGTGGGAATCCTTCTTCGGCTCATCTTAGAAGCGAAAACAGATTGACCTCAACCACTATTTGCTTTTTCTTTTAGTTTAAAACCCTCTTTAGTCTATGCCACTCTATATAAAATATGGTACCAAAAAAATTATTATAATAAATCATGGCATTCCCGTTTACTATCAGAACGAGTCTCGTTTAAAATTGCCCAGAAACGTGTTTGCCTATGTATAAAAAACAAGTATATACTTAACGCTTTCATATAATACATAGTCATGTAACACATATTTTATGGGAGGGACTAGATGTCCGATTGGCTAACTGAAAAAATCAAACTGGGTAAAACAGAACTCTTGGTCGGGAGACTAGGATTGGGTGCAGCCTATGGAGCTCCAGCCAAATCCTTCGAAGCCGCTTTTGATGCGGGATGTAACTATTTTTACTGGGGAGCTCTGAGAAATAAAAAAATGACAGAGGCGATCCGGAACATCGCCACGAAAGGAAAACGCGATGACCTGGTCCTCGTTATTCAGGATTTCCGGCGGAGCCCGAAGGGATTGGAGAAAAGCCTTATGCGAGGGTTAAAAAAGGTGGGCCTAGGCTATGCGGATGTTCTCCTTCTCGGCTGGCACAAGAAGCCGCCCAAACCCAAAGTTTTGGATGCGGCAGAAAGGCTTCAGAAACAGGGATTATTCCGATACCTCGGCCTCTCAAGCCATACGCGCCCACTCTTTCCCGAGCTGGCCAAAGACCCGCGGTATGATCTATTCCACATCCGCTATAATGCCGCCAATCGAGGAGCCGAAGAGGATGTGTTTCCCCATCTCCCCGAAGAGAGACCAGGAAACGTGATCTTCCAGGCCACAAGGCGGATGTCCCTCACCAAGTCGAATAAGATCCCTTCCGACGAAAAACGTCCTACTGCCGGGAATTGCTATCGTTTCGCTCTTTCCAATTCTTACGTAGATGTGGCGATCACCGGGCCATCCAACGCGCAGCAGCTCGAGGAGAACTTGGCCGAGGTCGCCAAAGGTCCTATGACTGAAGAAGAGTTGGAATGGATGAGACGCATTGGTGATTATGTTTACGGACGAAAGCCCGGATAAGATCCAATGTAGGGTCAGCTCCCAGATCTGACCAAAAAACAGGATTAGGATCCATTCGAATGAGCTTTCCAATTCTTTTTATAATCAATGTATAATATCTAAGTTAAGCTTTATACTTGGAGATTCCTATGAACCAATACAGTCTTGAGGCTATCCGCAAACAGATCGTCGGAAACGATCTTCTTTTCGATACTCCTTTTGGTGAGCGTCATCTTCTCTATGCCGATTACACAGCATCGGGCAGGGGTTTTCAGAAGATCGAGGAAAAAATTTGGAACATCGAAAAATCCTATGCAAACACGCACACAGAAGACGATTATTCCGGTAAATATTTAACGCAACTGCTCCATCAAGCCGAGTCAAAGATCAAAGAGCTGGTGAATGCAGGCTCTAATGGGAAGATCATTATGATCGGATCTGGCACAACAGGGGCACTAAAAAAACTGCAAGAGATCATCGGTGTTTATATTCCCCCAGTAACTAGAGAGCGGATCACTAGATCTGTCAAAGAGGATGATGAAACAGAAAATAATCTTCTAGAAAGAATCGAAAAAGACCGGCCCGTTGTTTTTATCGGGCCATATGAGCATCACACCAATGAATTGATGTGGCGTGAAGCCTATGTTGAGGTTGTAGTCATCCCCTTCGATAGAGAAGGACGGATCGACCTTGAAGATCTCGAGAACAAACTCACCGATCAAAAATATAAACATCGGCTAAAGATTGGGTCGTTCTCGGCGGGCTCGAACATCACCGGCATCAAGACGCGCGTTTATGATATTGCCAGGACTTGCCACAAACATGGGGCTCTCGTTTTATATGATTTTGCGGCAGTGGCCCCATACGTAGAGATCGACATGAACAGGGATGCTCATTCATACTTCGACGCCATATTTTTCTCGCCTCATAAGTTTCTGGGAGGGCCGGGCACGAGCGGAGTCCTCGTCTTCAACGAAAACATCTACCGCAAGGACCTCCCCCCGACCACAGCCGGAGGAGGAACGGTCCGGTATGTCGGTTCTCACGGGCATGATTTTGCAGAAGATATTGAAACACGCGAAAAAGCGGGCACACCTCCCATTCTCCAGGCGATCAAAGCCGCCCTCGTTCTGGACCTCAAGGAAAAGATCGGGATCGATAAGATAGAAGACATCGAATCCAAGCACACCAAGTATTTTATCGAAAAGCTGCGTTTGATCGACAACCTCAAGATCATCGGCGATGTGGCCCCCTACAGGAGAGTGTCTATCATATCCTTTAACATCAAACACAAGGACAAGATTCTTCATCCCAAATTTGTCACAAAGCTCATAAACGACCTCTTCGGTATTCAATCCAGAGCGGGATGCAGTTGTGCGGGACCTTATGGCCACTTCCTGCTGGGTATCAATGATGAAACGTCTGAAAAATTCAGGAAGCTGATCCTCAAAGGTAATGAGGGTATCAAACCCGGGTGGATCCGCGTGAACATCCACTACTCACTGAGTCAGGATGATATCGGCTACATCATCAAAGCCATCACATTCATCGCCCGTTTCGGACATCTCTTCCTCCAGAAATATTCATTCGACATGGCCACTGCCGAATGGAAATACATCGGATTTGAAGAGAAAATCCCTGAATTTTCTGTCTATAACGACTTCGCTCCGAAAACAGTCAACATTGAAGACCTTCCCAAATTGCGGGAATCGTACCTCAATCAGGCCGATCAGATCGCCTCAGAGTTGGAAAAACGTGAGGAAATGTCCTTTACACAGGACGAAAAAGACATCGAGAGGTTAAAGTCCTTCTATTACATCCACAGAGCCTGAACCATCGTTACCGAACAAAGAAGGAGTGTTCTGTCCCTTCTTCACTCCTGTCTGTCGCAAGAGCTGGCTCTGGTGAAAGTGCTGAGATGGCATTCCGCAGCTCAGGTGTCATATCGATCTCCAACGATTTGATCGACCCCTCAAGCTGCTTGAGGTTTCTGGCACCTATAATGGGAGCGGTCACTGCCGGATGACTTGCCACCCAGGCCACGCCCAAGCTTGCCGGATGGCAATTGTGCTGCTCGGCCAATGCTTTGAATCGCTCTGCCGTGTCCAACATCCAGTCCGAACTATACCGTGTTTCGTAGATCTTGCTCTCTATGAGACGCCCTGAATTTGGCCTCTTATTCGAACTGAATTTACCAGTTAGAAGTCCACCACCCAAAGGGCTGTAAGGAGTGACTCCCAGATTCTCCGACTGGGCCATGGGCAAAATCTCAACCTCTGCCTGTCGCTTCACCAGGTTGTACATGGGCTGAACACATTCAAACCGCGCCCAACCCTCTTTATCCGATATGCCTAAGCCCTTCGCGACTTGCCATGCCGTAAAATTACTGGCGCCGGGATAAAGGATCTTTCCCTGCCGGACAAGGTCATCCAGTGCCCGGAGAGTCTCATCCAAAGGCGTGCGGCCATCAAAACGGTGGATGAAATAGATATCGATATAATCTGTGGAGAGCCGCCTGAGGCTGTCCTCAACAGCAGCCTTGATGTGCTTTCGTGACGTTCCTCTGGCATTCACATCCTCACTTGTCGGAAAATAACACTTGCTGGTGATGATAACCTCTTCACGGCAGTCTTTGATGAGTTTTCCCAGGATCTCCTCGGCAAGTCCACCCTGGTAGACATTAGCACAATCAAAAAAATTGATGCCCTTTTCGCGGCAGTAGTGGAACATCGCGGCGGATGTCTCTTCGTCCGCATCTCCTCCAAAAGACATGGTTCCAAAACAGAGCTCAGAGACGAGAACGCCCGTATTCCCCAAATATGTGTATTCCATATTAACCTCTCATTGTCGTATTGTCCGTTAGAACACCAGCATTTTTAACAATTTTTTACCATCTCGTCAAATCCCCGACAGATAAGGTTTGCATTTCCAAATCCGTGCTGATGTCATTCGGAGTGATCAGATTATATGATATCGAAAACGAATAACGGGAAAGCAGTGAGGCTCATGTAGGGACCGTTTCCCAAACGGTCCGTTCGGGGAACGGACCCTACAAAGAAAAATATCATGCCCGCCTAGAGCCCTTCTCACGGTTTTCTCCACCACACAAGTGGAACACTAAATATCGCAACTAGTGTTCATACGATCACGAATTTAGAAATGCTTCAATAAAGAAAAATGAGGGACGATGCTATTGAGAAAAAGGGAAAATTCAATTAATCTAAGAACGCTATGCTCAGAGACTTCAACTCCTATGATTTTCCGCCTTTCAGGCCTCCCAATGAGGCAAACAGCGCTCTCATCCGGATAACAAGGGGTTGTCCCTGGAATCGGTGTGAATTCTGCGCTATGTATAAACATCTGAAATTCGAGTCCAAATCGCTCCAGGAAGCTAAAGATGATGTGGAACAAGCGCGGCAGATTTACGGCGTGGCGGATACGATCTTTCTTGGCGACAGCGACAATCTCGTTCACAAAGACCTTCCTGAAATCGTGGCCTTTATCCGGAAGACTTTTCCAGAAACACAACGGATCACAACCTACGCACGGGCAAAAACCATCCTTCATCGAAAAATGGATTATTTAAAATCTGTTCGTAAGGCTGGCCTCGACCGGCTTCACCTGGGTCTCGAGTCCGGGGATGGAATAGTCCTCGAACGGTTAAACAAAGGCGCAAAACCCGAGGAGATGATCCAGGCAGGTAAAAAGGCCAAGGACGCAGGCTTCGAGGTGTCATTTTATGTACTGAGCGGCGCCGGGGGCAAAGACAGATGGCGTGAGCATGCTAAAAACAGCGCCAGAGTGCTGAATGCAACCAAGCCGGATTTCATCCGGCTCCGGACTTTGACCATCCAGCACAGAACACCTCTGGATGAAAAGCTCAGAAACGGTAAATTTATCCTCACTCCCCCGTTGGAACGGCTGGAGGAGGTCAAGCTTTTCTTGGAAACTCTGGATGTCAAAGACTGTTTTCTAGCCAGCGATCATCTGACAAATTATCTCTGGGCGGGAAACACCATTGTCTACAGAGGCGTTACAGGAACTCTTCCTGATGAAAAAGAACGCATGATTGAAACAGTGAAGACATCCATCGATTTTATCAAATCATCGGATGAAGAGATCAAAGATACCAATCTACTCTACCGCGAAGGACTCATCTCATCATTGTGATGTCTAGAATTCGTTCTTAGGTTCATCTCTTAGGTTCGGCAAATCCCCGGGTGAGGAGTTTCATCACATCATTACAGACATTTAACATTCTATATGTGTCTTCCCCGCAAAGATATGTCATTCATAAAGTACAGGCTGCAACGTTATCCGGATCATGACGAGTTAAGATTATAGAGACTTACATGGATTATTCACAAGCCGATATCGCTGCAAAGGCGAGGCAGTGGCCCACGAAGCTGTAG
>CAZXJE010000006.1:0-27873 GCA_964640835.1 uncultured Eubacteriales bacterium | reverse complement strand
CTTTTAATCTGAATTATTCATAAAAGCTGCCGATAGCTACCTTCAAAAGACTTTCATTCATATTATCGGCATCTTTTCCCTTTCAGGCGGGCTGATCTTACAGCATCTGCTTTGTTATGTCGGGTCTTGCGGTAGTAAACTACAGCTTCGCCCTCCATGCCTTGCATCTGCTGCAACCTCGGTTCGTGAATAATCCAGAGCAAGTGGATAGTTGACATTGGTGATGATGCTTCGTATAAATGTATAAGTATTCTCTGGAATAATTTAGATTTAAGAGGAGGGAATAAAATGGCAAGAGATTACCAAGGTCGCATCTTTGCAGGGATCCTTATTATTGTAATCGGTGCTCTATTCTTGTTGGGGAATCTTGGCAAGGTCGATGTGGGCGATCTGATATCGGATTATTGGCCTTTAATCCTCATCGCCATCGGTTTGTGGCATCTTCTGGCCCACAATTTTCGTCAAGTGGGCACAGGACTTATCCTCATCATCATCGGTGGAGTGTTTATGCTGATCGAGTGGGGTATTCTCGGGGTCAGCTTTTGGAAACTCTTCTGGCCAGTCCTGATTATAGCTGTAGGATTATGGATCCTTTTGAAACCGCGCTTCAAAGGTTATACGGGAAAGGTCCCTGAGATCAAGGAGGATGATCTGGATGCTTTTGTCATTTTTGCAGGGATCAATCGACGATTGGAATCGAAGGAATTCCGTGGAGGTAAGGCTACGGCTCTCTTCGGCGGGATCGAACTTGATTTCTACAACGCTAAATTAGCCGGGAATCAAGCCACTGTCGATTTGACTGCCATGTTTGGCGGCATTGAAATCCGAGTCCCCCGGAACTGGAAAGTCGTTGTGGACAGCCATGCCATATTGGGCGGAGTTGATGACAAGCATAGAGCCGAGTCTCCGGATCAGATCGAAACGACTCTTTTTATCAAAGCAACGGCTATTCTTGGCGGCATCGAAATCAAAAACTGAGCCAACTTTTTATTACACTCGGGGTGTATTCCATCTATTCGAACCGTTCTGCCTTTAGAAAGACAGGATAGGGTAATAAAAATCGCGATCCATTTTTTCCTATGCATGTTGCACTTTTTTCTGCATTGCGAATCATGAATTCCTTGAATTCAAGCAGAGAGAATGGAATAATAGTAAAATGATATGAATAGTCAAAATTAGGAGAGTTTCGTGAGTAAAAAAGATGTTTCGATCGTTCTCTGTGGAGCAGCGGGACAGGGAGTCCAGACAGTCGAAAACATACTTGTCCGTCTTCTGCGGCGTGCAGGTTTTCATGTATTTGCTACAAAGGAGTACATGTCCAGGATCCGCGGGGGAAGTAACTCCACAGAGATCCGGATATCTTCGGAAAGAGTCTCCGCGCCTGTGGATCGTATAGATCTCCTCCTTCCTTTCCACCCAGATGCCCTCAACCATTTAAAGACTCGGATTTCACCGGAGACAACCGTTTTCGGCGATAGGAAAAACATCTGCCTGGATTGTCCGGCGGAGGTGACCGAGTTTATCGATATCCCCTTTACTGAGATTGCTGAAGAGATCGGGGGGAAGTTATTCATTAATATCATCGCAGCCGGGGTGATTCTTGGGATGCTGGATATAGATTTGGGGATGGTTTCTGATTTTATTTCGAGCTTTTTCGCAAAAAAAGACAAGGCGATTGTCAGCAAGAATATTGAAGCCGTAAAACTTGGCTGTCAAAGGGGAAAGGAGCTCCTCGAATCTGGAAAGGCCCGGTTTGCGCTCAAAAATCCCTCAGCTAAAAATGAAGTGCTCCTTAATGGAGCCGAGGCTGTAGGAATGGGGGCGCTCGCAGGGGGCTGTGATTTTCTAAGCTCCTATCCCATGTCTCCCTCAACGGGAGTCATGACTTTCCTCTCTCAACACATGGAAAATTTTGATGTAGTTGTCGAACAGGCCGAAGATGAGATTGCAGCTATAAACATGGCACTGGGAGGCTCATATGCTGGTGCGAGGACTATGGTAACGACTTCTGGAGGAGGGTTTGCCCTGATGACCGAAGGCGTGAGCCTGTCAGGTATGATCGAAACCCCGGTTGTCGTCCATATCGCCCAGAGGCCGGGACCGGCAACAGGCCTTCCCACACGGACAGAGCAGGCGGATCTTGAGCTGGCTCTGTATGCCGGGCACGGAGAATTTCCGAGGATCATCTTTGCTCCTGGAACTCTCCAAGATGCTTTTTTCCTGACACAAAATGCTTTTAACCTCGCCGATAAATATCAAATTCCGGTATTTATTCTTACGGATCAATATTTTATGGACAGTTTTACAAACATTCCTCCCTTTGATCTTGATAGGATAGAGAGCAAAAGGCACATCGTAAAGACCAAGAAGAATTACAAAAGATACATGTTCACAGAAGACGGGATCTCTCCTCGCGGAATTCCTGGATTTGGAGATGGCCTAGTGGGCGTCGACAGTGACGAGCATGATGAAGAATCTCACATCACGGAAGACCTTGAATTGCGCACACGAATGGTAGACAAAAGATTAAAGAAAATGGATCTGATTCTCTCAGAGATTGTTCCGCCAAAATTTCTCGGGAGCGAGGATTATGAGATCCTTCTTGTCGGCTGGGGTTCGACATATCATGTGCTTAAAGAGGCGTTGGTGGAGTTCAACAGTGAGGACATAGCGCTTCTCCACTTTAATCAGGTCTATCCTCTTCATACTGGAACAATAGATTTCATTGAGAAGGCCAAAAGAACAATTTTTATCGAAAATAACGCGACCTCACAATTCGGGAAGCTCATCAAGCTAAACACAGGTTATTCAACGGGAGAGAGCCTTTTGAAGTACAATGGTCTTCCCTTTACTGTCGAAGATATTGTTGAGGGTCTCAAGAAAAAACTGAGTTAGGAGATTTTTCCATGGATCCAATAATATATGATATGGGTGATATCGATATCGCTTGGTGTCCGGGATGCGGGAACTTCAATATCCTTCGTTCTCTGAAGCGTGCTTTGGCTGAGCTCGCGATTCCACCAGAGAAACTTGTCGTTGTTAGCGGGATCGGCCAGGCTGCTAAAATCCCTCATTACTTCAGAACCCACTTCTTTAATGGTCTTCATGGTAGATCTCTCCCGCCTGCAACAGCCATCAAGGTTGTGAATCCCGAGTTGACTGTCATCGCAGAGAGCGGCGACGGAGATATGTATGGTGAGGGAGGAAACCATTTTCTTCATGCCATCCGTAGAAATCCAAACATCACCAACATCGTGCACAACAACATGGTTTATGGCTTGACCAAAGGGCAGGCATCGCCCACTAGCCAGTGGGGTTTTCGCACTCCTATTCAAGTCAAGGGTGTCTTCCTCGAGCCGTTCAATCCGCTATCTTTGGCCATTTCGTTGGGGGCCCCATTTGTCGCCAGGGCATTTGCCGGGGATGTGGAGAGAACGAAAGATATACTCAAAATGGCAATATCATACAAAGGATATGCCCTGGTTGACATTCTACAACCCTGTGTCTCTTTCAATAAAGTGAACACTTTCCAGTGGTTCAAGGAGAAGACCTATTATCTCGAGGACTCCTATAATCCTGAAAACAGGGATGAGGCCCTTAAAATCTCACTGCAACAAGATCGACTTCCCTTGGGTGTTATATATTCATGTATCGGGAAGAGTACATTTGAAGAGAATATTGGGATCTATGATCAAAACCAAACTCCTCTTTCGCTGAGGAAGATGGATAGAAAAAACAGTCTAAAAGCACTTATTAAGGCTAGATCATGAATCATAAAAAATAAGATATTCATACGAGGAGAAAGACAATGGATGAATCAAAAAAAGTGGGTGTTGGAGATGATGCCCCCGATTTTACTCTGAAGGATCAGCATAACCAGGCGTTCACACTGAGCGAGCTCAAGGGCAAAAATGTGCTTCTTTCTTTCCATCCCCTGGCTTGGACGGGGATCTGTGCCAAGCAAATGAAGTCCCTGGAAGATTATAAGGCCGTGTTTGATAAATCGAACACAGTGGCTTTGGGCGTGAGTGTGGACACGGTCCCTTCGAAACATGCTTGGGCCAAAGATCTGGGGATCAAGGAAACAAGGCTCCTTTCTGACTTCTGGCCCCATGGCGACATCGCTAAAGAATATGGCATTTTTTTAGAAGAGAAAGGAATCTCCGGACGGGTGAATATCATTATTGATGAGGATCAGAAAGTCGTGTTCTTCAAGGTCTATGAGATCTCTCAGCTTCCCGACATCGAAGAAATATGTGATTTCTTAAAACAATAAGGAGAGAACTATGGATGTTTCCCAAGCCATTCGGGAAAGAAGGGCCTACAGGTCTCTAGATCCTGTGGAGATCACAGAAGATCTCATAAAAGAGCTGGCTGAGTATGCGCAGCTCGCTCCTTCGTGTTTCAACAATCAACCCTGGCGCTTTGTCTTTGTTTATGATCCGGACTCACTCGAGGAGATGCATGCCGCATTATCCTCTGGGAATGTATGGGCCCATGCGTCCTCAATGATCATCGCTGTATTCAGTAAACAGGAAGACGATTGTATCATCCGAGACAGAGTGTATCACCAATTCGACGCTGGCCTTGCTGTAGGATTTCTCATACTCAGAGCGACTGAACTTGGGATTGTCGCTCATCCTATAGCCGGTTTTAGCCCGAAGAAAACAAGAGAGATCCTCGGTATCCCGGAAGAATATAAGGTAATCACATTGATCATGATAGGAAAACATGCGGAAACCATAAGTCCGGTTCTTTCGGAAAAACAGATTGCTGCAGAAAAGACAAGACCTGAGAGAAAAAAAATCGATAGATTTGTTTTTCTGAATAAGTTCTTGGGCCAATAGCCTTCCTTGGCTGATTGGCGAGAGGGAAGGCCCTTTTTAGACCACGATCTCTTTGGGGATCTCCCTGAGATTGAAGTTTGAGGCCATGCTCCGGCAGTAGGCTCCGGCGCACAGAAGAGCTAAAATATCCCCTTTTTCAGGAGCGGGCATCCAAATCTCTTTTCGGAACACATCTCCTGTTTCGCACAGGTTACCCGGCACTGTTATCTTTTCCAAGCGTTTGGCTTCCACACATGCACAGTTGACGATATGATGCTGAGCTTGTGTATAGATGGCAGGACGGGGCACTGTGTTGAATGTTCCTCCGTCCACGCAGGCAAAAAGATTCCCATAGCTTTTTTTGATGTACTCCACCCTGAGAAGTAACGTTCCGGCATTTCCGACAAGGAATTTTCCTGGTTCTATTGCTATGGCCTTGGGCGTTAATCCAGATCGCGTGAGTTTTTTCCCAATATATTCGGCATATTCTTTGATAGGGAAGGGTTCTTGATCTTCGGAATACTGTGGTCCGAATCCTCCTCCAAAATCGAGGACATCGAGTACAAAGCCTGTTTGGCTCAGCTCGACCGCTTTCTGGATCATTTTATCGACCGCTGATCTTACGGCATTGAAATCATCTTTTGTCCATCCTGAACCCAGATGTTGATGCAGCCCAACAGGCTTAAACCCATACTCTGCAGCTTTTTGAAATATCCTGGTAGTCTGGTTCTCTTCGATACCGAATTTTATGGGTGTTCCGTCGATTGTCGTCCCTCCGGCTGTGACCGCTTTTGGGCTGAATCCTCTTCCAATACCGGGATTCCACCTGATGAACACATCGATCCTTTTGTTTTTGTGCTGTTTTTCCCTGCGTGCTCTCATAATCTCAAGCTGTTCTTCCGCATCGATGTTCAAGACGACTCCGTCCAAATTATAAAGAGTTTGGATGTCCCTATCGCTCACACTCGTTCCCGTAAAGAGAAT
The DNA here is from genome assembly GCA_964640835.1 of uncultured Eubacteriales bacterium. Taxonomy (GTDB): domain Bacteria; phylum Acidobacteriota; class Aminicenantia; order Aminicenantales; family Aminicenantaceae; genus WTAW01. Next base: position 22,063 of record CAZXJE010000006.1, on the reverse strand, counting down.
TTTTTCGCCTAGAAAACCAACGCTGAGCGCATGAAGAGCTTCTCCAGGGGATACAGCATCGATCCAGACATCCTCCTCCTTGAGCGTTGCTAGCAACTCGGTGTGGTAGTTTGCTTTCATGGCGTAGTAAACTCTTGTCTCAACCGGCACAGCTTTCTTGAAGATGTCTTGTAGACGATGGAGGTTCGAACGGATTTGATGTTTGCTGTAAAGAAAAAGAGGCGTGCCGTATTCTTCTGCGATTTCACCCGCATCTCGCTGATCGATGAAGAGCTTGTTGCCCTTCACCTTTAAATACTCATTCTCCCACCACATCTTTTTCTTGTCTGCCATTGAGATTTTTTTGTTCATTTGGCTTTAGTGTATGGATTCAAGCAAATTTTTAGTCATCCGTGAAAAGATCCAGTTGACCTCTTTTAATATCATCGATGAGCTGTTTGAGAACAGGATATTCTCCGAGGAGCGTGTTCGGCACCTCCAGTTTGTCACCAGTTATTATGTTTTTGATCTGGAGGGCGTTGGCCATCGCCTGGCCTCGGTAGTGGTTGTTTGTGATCACAAAGACTTTCCCGCTCTTCTTCCCTAAGTTCTTAATCCGGTCCACCCAATCTTCCAGCTCGCTTTTTGAATACAGATAATTATACCTCGCATCCCGGCCAGCGCCATCTCTGAACCAATCTGTATAATTGCGGCCATGGAGTCTTACATAGGAAAACTCTGGATGCGTAATGATTGCACTCGGCGCGATCGAATTATTTATAAGAGGCTGATCGATGTTGACGAAACAGACTTTATGTTCTGCAAGAACTGCACAGAATCGTGTGTCTTCCCAGGAGCCGTGCCTGACTTCCAGTGCTAATGGGAATCCAGAAAACAACTCGAAAAGTTTGATGAGATAGTTCATGTTTGAGATCGTATTGGCAAAAGACCATGGGAACTGAAGGAGTATCGCTGCCAATCTTCCAGTCGAGACAAGAGGCTCAATTCCCAATTTAAACTCGTCTACCTCTTTTTGTGAGAAGTCTTTTCTGTTGTGCGTGAAGACCTGATGGAGTTTGACTGCAAAAAGAAAATCTGGAAATCCTTCGACTTTTTTAACCCACGAGAGGGATATCCGCATGATGGGGGGCCTGTAGAATGTGCTGTTGATCTCTACGATGTTGATGTATTGCCCTAAAAAATTAAGGGCATGGAAATTTCTGCCTTTTTGCGCCGGATAGACAATGCCCTCCCAGTCTTTATAACTCCACCCTGCAGTCCCAACATAGAATTTTGTCATGCGGACCTCATTTTAAAAGAATCAGTTCAATTTTCCAACCCAAAATTCTGAAAATGCTTCCCAGAGAACAGTGAGCATCTCTAAATCCGTGTTGCCATGAATACTCAACAGCGTTATTGAGTGATCAGATTGTGTGATGGAAAAAACCGTGAGAAGGGCTGGACGGGCATGGTACATCTCCTTAGAGGAGATGTGAGGGAAGCCCGGATCCGAGCGAAGTTTCCTCGCTGGGGAAACTGAGCGTGTTTTTGATATCATATAATCTGATCACTCGGAAAAACATCAACACGGATTTGGGAATGCTACACACAGAACATTTGCTCTTGAATTTTTAGGACTATCATGTTTAAGTTATACCAAGACATTTCCAATGAAAAAGATATTCGTTTATCTTCTAGTTGTTTTATTTTTTTTCTTGAGCTGCCAGAAGGAAAGTACGAGTGTTTATACGATCGGGATTTTTCAAGTCAATGATGCCCCCACGATGAATGTATCCCGCGATTCTTTTGTCCAAGCACTCAAGGATCATGGACTCCGGGATGGTGAGAACGTAAGGCTGATCGTGAAGAATGCCATGGGAGACATCCCGGAAGTACAGAGACTTGCTCAAGAATTCGTCACAGAAAGAGTCGACATGATCGTAGCCTTTTCCACCCCTTGTTTCCAAGCAGCTATGCACGCTACTCGCGATATACCCATCGTATTTTCTTCAGTGGCAAATCCTTATCTCGCTGGCGCGCGTACATCTGATGAAAATCGTGTACCGAATGTAGCGGGTGTGTCTTCTAGAGGTCCTATCAAGGAAAGCCTGACGTTTATAAGAGAGGTCATGCCCGAAGCTGTTCGGATCGGGACTCTCTGGACTCCGTCTGAACTCAACTCTGGATACTACCTTGAACTTGCAAGAGACAGTGCTAACAATCTAGGATTTGAGATCATCACTGTGCCCGTTACGAACTCGAGTGAGGTGCTTCTATCCACCCAGGTCTTGATCAATAAAAATATTGATGCCATCTACCAGATCTCCGATAATACGATCAACGCTACTTTTGAAGCCGTAGGAGAGGTGGCGTCGGAAAATGGGGTGCCCCTCTTTGGCGGACAACCCTATTCCACGCGTCTTGGCGCTTGTGCCGCACTGGGATGGGATTTTTCAGATATGGGATACAAGGCTGGACGGATGGCTATTCGTGTTAAAAATGGCGAGAATCCTGCAAACATCCCTTTCCTGTACATGAGCGAAGTTAAGCTTAACCTCAATCTTGAGGCAGCCCAAAAGCAGGGCATCCTGTTTTCGGAAGACATTCTCAAAAGAGCTGATGAGATCATCCCTGCTGGGGAGGAGTCTCCGGAATAACCATAACTCATGAACAAATTTCTAATGGTCAGCACTCTCCGCAATTTCTCGGTGGAAGTGTGCCGAATCGTGTGGCTATCGGAATTTTGTTTCTGAGTTTTGGAACCTGAGCGATAGGGGAAGAGGCGCAAAATGAAAATATGTGGATATCTCAAAGAAAGTCACATTTTCCTTGATTTGGAATCTGGAGATAAAAAAGATGTCCTTGAGGCTTTTATTTCAAGGCTCAAGGAAAGAGGTGTCATCAGTGATGAACAGGGGATACTGAACAAACTGTTGGAGAGAGAGATACTTTGCAGCACCGGTCTTGAGAAAGGTATCGCCGTCCCCCACACTCTGACCGATCATGTGGACGAACCGCTCCTCGCTCTGGCTTTAGTAAAAAAGGGAATGAAATATGAGTCTGTAGACCAAATGCCTACGTATGTCCTTCTCTTGATCCTGGGGAACACAAATAAACCCGGCATGCAGCTCAAGATCCTTGCCCATATCTGTCGACTTGTGAAAGAGACGGATATTGTCGAGAAGATCAGAAAGGTCGAATCCCCTGGTGAGATCTGCAGGATATTAGAAGAGGAAGAGAGGAAAATTGGATGAAACTCCTTATCTTGATTTTGAATAGAGTCGAGAAATTGGAAGAAGTTCTCGAGGGGTTTATCGAGATCGGGATCTCTGGAGCTACAGTGATCGACAGCGTCGGTATGGGACACATCATCAGTGAAGAAGTTCCGATTTTTGCGGGTTTGCGTTTTATGTTTACGGGCGCCAAACCTCACAACAAGACGATCTTATCTGTGATTAAAAGCGAAAAGGAAGAGCCTGTGGTACGGTTGCTCGAAAAGATTTTAGGTGATCTGAATAAACCTGGTACAGGTATCCTCTTCATGATTCCTGTCGATCGTGTCGAGGGCTTGAAGCCTGAGATCTGAATTTATGAATGCCATATATGCCTTTGGCCTCCTCATCCTGCTAGCCTTTCTTGGATCACGGTTCATCGTCCGTCGAAGGTCGTTGTCTCCACTGCATTATATATTCCTCTCCGGTCTCGTTTATATTTTTCTTGGCATATATTTGGGAAAAATGGGACTGAATATCCTGAGCCCTCAGGTTTTGGATGAGCTGACTCCTCTTTTAAGTCTTGGCCTGGGATGGATCGGTTTTTTGTTCGGATTTCAATTCGAAGGCAAGTATTTGCGCCGATTCTCCAATAAATACATAGGATTGTCATTCCTTAAGTCTTCTTTTGTGTTTTTTTTAGTCTATGTTGTTATTTTTTTTCTTGTTCGCGAGTTGTATTTTGAGCAGTCTCTTTTTCTTCTCTATGGAATAGCTTTGGCCTTTGGCCTACTTGCTACCGTCAATTCCCCGACCCTTTTGAATGCAGCTTCCTTTGCACTATCCAGCAAAGGTGATTATTATTATTTGGCAAGGTTTTTGACCAGCGTAAGTGGATTCTGGGGAATTTTAGGGCTGGCTCTCCTGTTTTCGTTTTGGCATTTTCCTTTTTTTGATTCCCGAATAATTTTTAAGGGCTCTGTTCTTTTTTTGATCTCCACAATAGTGCCCATTATCTTTGGTTATCTTTTCTATCTCTCAACAAAAAAAAGAACGTCAGAGCAGGATATTCTTGTCTATCTTTTAGGATTTATATTTTTTGTTTCAGGGGCAGCTTTCTACTTCAACCTGTCCCCCCTGTATGTGTCCATGGTTATGGGTATCACCTATTCAAACCTCACCAAGATTCAGGAAAGGCTCTATCCTCTATTGCTATCTGTGGAAAAGCCACTTTATATTGTTTTCCTTATTCTCATCGGGGCAATTTGGGAATTTAAATTCGACATCAACATTGCTATTTTAATCTTAGCGTTTCTCTGTTCCAGAATCCTTGGTTATGTATTGCCTATGAGGTCTTTTAGGTTTCTGCTCGGATTCCCTTTCCCGCTGCCGCATCTTTTCGGATTCTCCTTTCTCTCGGTCGGGGGGATTGGTGTTGCCTTTGCCGTGAGTCTAAAATTGGCCTATGCCATGGAACTGACAGAGGTATTTTTGTCTGTGGCTTTGATATCCATCATTATCAGCGATTTTTTAAGCCCGTGGTTTTTAAAGGTTTCACTCTTGAGGCTGGATTCTAAGGAACACGAATGATCGCACTGGTCGTGATTTTTATTTTAATGCTCCTTTTGAAGACCTCTCCTTTTTTCCCATTCACTAATCCTGAAAAGGGCACATCAATTGCCCTCGGCTTCATCCTGATTTTCGCCTTTCTTTTTGGGAAGCAGGTCAGCCGGTTAAAGCTCCCTCAAATCACCGGCTTCATTCTTGTCGGTATTCTATGTGGCCCTTATATCTTGAAGTTCCTCAATGCTGATCAGGTGAGTGATTTACAACTCCTGGATGGATTGGCTCTGAGTTTGATTGCTCTAACGGCAGGCGGAGAAATGGAGATCGACCGCTTGAAAACTCAGTTCAAGTCCATTATGTCACTCGTTGTTTTTCAAACGGGTACAATCATTTTGGGATTTCTTCTTTTTGGCCTCCTTGGACGCGAATTTTTTCCGTTCTTCTCGAACCTGACCATTCTTCAAACTTTGGCCGCCTCCCTTCTGATAGGGACTCTAGCCGCGGCCACATCTCCTGCTACTACTATCGCCATTATTACCGAAACAAGATCTAAGGGAAAATATACGGACCTTGTGCTCAGTGTAGCGGTTGTCAAAGACTTTGTTGTGATTTTGCTTTTTGCGCTCTTTTTATCCTTATCGAAACCTGTTTTTTTTCCAGAGCAAGGTTTTGATATCGGCATCCTTTCTCAAATTATGAGAGAAGTCGGAGGCTCGGTGGTCCTTGGCATTGTCGTTGGGGGCGGCATCATGCTCTATCTCAAATATATTAATAGAGAAATGACAATCTTCATTCTGAGTGTTGCCTTCTTCACGTATCAAATATCGCACAACTATGGCTATCATCCTCTGCTCATCTGTCTTGTGGCAGGTTTTCTCGTGGAAAATTTTTCTCCACATGGGGATAGATTCATCCAGGCCATCGAAAAGACATCTCTTCCCGTCTACATTGTATTTTTTGCTATCTCGGGAGCATCACTCAATCTCGATGCCCTGCGGAGCAGTTGGCTACTGGCGCTTATCTGTGTTTTCTGGAGAGGATTACTCAAGTTTATTGGAACTTACGCCGGAGCCTCTGTCGTCAAAGAGGAGCGTGGAGTAAGATCTTCTAGCTGGACTGGATTCATCTCTCAGGCCGGTGTCGCTCTGGGTCTTGCCATACTTGTGGAAAAGACTTTCCCGCAGTGGAAGGGCGTGTTCTTTTCCCTTGTGATTGCCATCATCGCTATCAATCAAATCATCGGACCAATTCTTCTGCAGAAGCTCCTCATAAAGGTTCAAGAGGTGGGGAAAAAAGATCTAGGTTCTTATTGATCAAGTTGGATAATGTATTGTCCATGCCCGATAGGCACGGCCTTTTTTATGGCTTCAGACGTGTTTTGGATTGCCAGTTTGCAGGATTTTTGAATGGAATGGCCCAGCACGAGATAGCCCAATATGCTTGATGAAAGAAAGCATCCCGTTCCATGGACTGCTTTCTCGATTTTTATATTTGAGAACAAGGTGTGCTTTTTTCCATCGTATAATACGTCTGTAGGGCCATCTTTGAGATGACCTCCTTTGAGGAGGCAGGGCGCTGTGATTGTGTGGAAGATCTTTTCCGCTGCCTTTTTCATGTCGTTAATATCTTTGATATCGATTCCCGATAACAATTTTGCCTCATGGATGTTGGGTGTAAGGAGGGAAGCCTTCGGGCCGATCGTTTCTGTATATGCGGGAAAATCGGCTTTATCGAGGAGCCAGTAACCAGAACTGGATTTTATTATTGGATCTACGACCAGAGGTATCTCAGGATTTTCCGAAAGAATTTGAGCAATCACCGGTATGTTTTGTCGGCTTCCCAGCATTCCCACTTTAATGCCGGATATCTCAATATCATCACTGAGCGCATGATATTGATCCTCAAGAAATTCCGAGGGAGGAAAAAATGTGCCTCTGACGCACTCTGTATTCTGAGCTGTCAATGCTGTCACAATCCCAACCCCATAAAAGCCCATTTGCATAAATGTTCGAGTGTCGAGAAGAATCCCTGCTCCGGATGTCGGGTCGTACCCTGCAATTGATAACAGGACTTTTTTCATTGTTTTTGATTTCTTGAGTGTGGGGGCCTGTCCCTCCAACACATGTATGCGTACTATTCTAAGCACTCAAACATTTTTGCGCAAGGCGGGAGAAATGTTTTGGGGAAGTTTTCGCTCCAGTCAGTTTTTTGTTTCCTTCTTAGCTGTTGACCCCGCTGTTTTGGGTGTGATACTCTCATTTCGGGTTGTTCGTGGATGGACGTTATGAGAAATTGGTCTTGACCGAATCTTGACCGAATCTTGACCCGCCGTGGGCGAACCCTCCCCTGAGAGGTGTTATTCTAACCGATGAGAGACTGAATGCGAAATTCCTCGGTCCGCCGTCCGGTCCGGCCGCGTTTTCTCTCCGGCCCGGGCAAGAAACTCATAGGAGCCTTTGTGGTCTTCATTTTGCTACCGGGTGCGTTTCTCGGTGTTTTCGCGTTGCGTGTGTTACGACAGGAAGGGCAGCTCGCAAGTCAGCGTACGCGGGAGCGATTGGAGAGGATCTCAGACGAGATCGGCCGCGAACTTGATTCAGAGTTTCGAAGTTGGGAAGAAACTGCCCTGTTGGCTGCCGGGGAGAGAACTTTTGATCCGGATTCCTCACCAGAGATCCTCCGCGATGCCCTCGAGCAACCGGGCTCCGGCGTGCTTTTATCCGTATTCCAAGAAGACCTCGAAACCACTCCCCCCGGTGCATTGCTGTTTATGTCTTCGACCGCTCTGGCTCCACAATCCCAAACACGCCGATCCTCTCCTCCCCTGCTTGCCGAGGCCGAGTCGTTGGAAATGGAGCGGAAGGACTTCGGGCGCGCCGTCCGCGCGTACCGGAGTCTGCTCGATTCGGCCGATTCCGGATTGCGGCCTCTCATCCTCCAACGCCTCGCACGAACTCTCCGCAAAGCCGGCCGCCTAGAGGAAGCCGCCGACACTTACCGGGACCTCCAACATTTGGAAACGGTTTGGATCGGAGGACTCCCGTCGGATCTCATCGCCAGGTCAGAGCTCTGCTCCCTTGTAGCCGAGCGCGGCGACACGGCCGCGCTTGCGGCGATGGCTTTGGCATTCTATCGCGACCTCGTGGAAGGGAAGTGGCTCCTCAATAGGCCCCGCTACATGTACTATTCTGATCGCTGCCGTTCCTGGTGTCTGGAGAGCCGGGTGGCAGAGGATGAATTCGGAAAACTTCGTACGATGGAGGAACGAAAACTCGCTCTATCCCGCGCTGCCGAGGATCTTCTGAACAAACCGCGGAGGGTGCTTTTCGCGGAAGATTTTAATCACCTCGCTTTCTGGCAGACCGACCCGTTTGCAGCGGTCGTTCTCTCCATGAACTTCCTGGCATCGCAATGGTGGCCAGGGTTTATTGAAGCTCATGGTGAGGATCTTGAAGCCGCTCTGTATTCCCCGGACGGGCACGCGGTTTTTGGGTCGCCTCCCGCAGAGACGCCGCCATTCGCCGTGGCGCAAGACGTCTGGATCGATGAAACGCCCTGGCTCCTTCAGGTCTGGCCCGAGCAGCCGGAAGCTATCTTTGCAGACATGAGGCAAAGGCAAACGCTCTCTATAACGATGTTGGTGTTCATAGCAGTTCTACTCGTCTTCGGAAGCACCATCACAGTGCGTATCGTCAGGCGGGAACTCGAAATTGCCAGGTTGCGGGCCGACTTCGTCTCGACGGTATCTCATGAATTCCGCTCTCCCTTGACGGGAATCCGCCAACTGGGAGAGATGCTCCTCGACGGGCGGGTGACCGAAGAGGAAAAACAGCGCCGCTATTTCAGGATGATCGTTCAGGAGAGCGACAGACTGGGCCGGCTCGTGGAAAACATCCTCGATTTTTCCCGCATGGAAAACGGCCGAAGGGAGTTCCGGTTCGAGCGGTTGGACACCTCCTCCTGGCTGCAAACGCTGTCGGCCGATTTCGAGACAGATATCGCATCCAATGGAGTAAAGATCGAAGCAAATATCGCAATCGATCTACCTTCGATCTCGGCCGACGGCGAGGCGCTAGGTTCCGCAGTCCGTAATCTGCTCGACAATGCAGTGAAGTATTCCCCCGGCGCGAAGGTCGTATGGCTCGATGCCAAGACCGAGGAAGCGGACAGCATCATAATAGTAGCCGTCCGGGACAAGGGAGTCGGAATTTCGGAACGCGACAGGAAGCACATCTTCGACCGGTTCTATCGAGCCGACGGCGAGGTTTCCAAGCGAGTCAAGGGAGCGGGACTTGGACTCAGCCTCGTCAAGCACATCGTATCGGCCCACGGTGGGTCGGTCGTATGCGAAAGCCAGGTCGGCAAGGGAAGCACGTTCTCAATCCGGATTCCGGCCGCACCGGTCACAGGAGGATAAGGAGATGAAGGAGCACATCCTGGTTGTTGAAGACGAACCGACGATTGCGACAGGACTTCAGGACGACCTTGAAATGGAGGGTTATGTCGTGGAGGTCGTCGTCGACGGAGCGGTTGCTTTGCGCCGCATCCTCGAAGGGGAGTTCGACCTCATCCTGCTCGATGTGATGCTGCCAGGCATGGACGGCTTTGCTGTCTGTCGTGAGTCCCGTCTCAAGGGCGACCGAACCCCGATCATCATACTCACGGCAAAAGGACAGGAGGTGGACAAAGTCGTGGGCCTCGAGCTCGGTGCGGACGACTATGTCACGAAGCCGTTCAGCCGCCGCGAACTCATTGCCCGGGTCAAAGCAGTGCTGCGCCGCGGTCGGGAAGGCCCCAAGGCCGGCGGGATCTATCGCTTCGCCGACATCACCATCGATTTCGACCGGTTCGAGGTCTCGAGGCGCGGTGAAAAAATCGTCTTAACCGCCATGGAGTTCAAGCTGCTGCGGGTCTTCTTAGAACACCGCGGCCAGGTTCTGACAATCGACGAACTGCTGGACGAGGGCTGGGGCCGCGACGCCGTACTTACGGACCGGGTTGTCTACACCCATGTCAACAACCTCCGAAATAAGCTGGAGGAGAATCCACGGGAGCCCCGATTTCTGATCGGCGTCCGCGGCGTCGGATACCGCTTCGACGGATAGAAGGACTCGGGAGAGAAGAGCTGTCTTGACCGAAACTTGTACGAGCTTTGACCCGAACTTGGAGCAAAAAGAGTGAATTTTCCTTATTATGTCTTCGAGATCGGGAGGTGCAAAATGAAAAAACATGGCTCTTTAATAGCGATCGTGTTGGTGATGCTTGTTTTCCTGCCCTCGGGGAATCCGGCGGCGCAGAGGTCCCAGTCTGCCGACGTTCTTCTCGGTGCCGCTCTTCATCAGGAAGAGGCGGAGGGGAACCTCGAGGCGGCGATCGAGACCTACAAGAAGTTGCTTGTCGAGTATCCGGACAATCGTCCGCTGGCCGCCCAGGCCCAGTTCCGGATCGGGAGATGTTATGAAAAGCTGGGCCGGAGAGAAGCTCAAAAGGCCTACGAGGAAGTACTGAGCAAGTACACCGACCAGCCGGAATTTGCATCCAAGGCACGGGATCGATTGGCGGTTTTGTTAGCCTCGGCTTCCGTTCCTCCGAAGGACTCGAGGTTGACCATACGACGCGTACCGTACATGGACATGTATGGAAATCCTTCACCCGATGGAAAACATCTCGCCTACATCGATTGGGATACGGCCAATGCGGCGGTTTATGAAGTAGCCTCGGGAACAAAACGGCGCCTGACCGAAGACGGTTCCTGGGGGGAGGTCGAGCGGTATCCCGAGAACTTGATCTGGTCTCCAGACAGCCGGCAGATCGCCTGTACGTGGAATATGGGCGGCCAGGAGGAAAAATATCATTCGGAGCTGAGAGTCGTGTCGTTAGATAAAAACTCTGCGCCAAAGACAGTCATCAGCCATGAGCGATATATCTGGCCCAGGGATTGGGCTCCTGACGGCTTGCGTATACTGTGTGGAATTCAAGTGAGAGGCTCGAATCTCGACCGGGCCCTGGTTAATGTTGAAACTGGTGCCGTGGAAAAGCTGAATTTACCTTCGGGAAGCAGGTATCGTTTCACCCCGGATGGGGATTTCATTCTCTACTCCAGTCCTTCCGACGGAAAATGGAATCCCGATGACATCTATCTATTTGATGTTGAATCAGGTAAGACCAGGGTGCTTGTCGAACACCCCGCCGATGATCTGGTGGTCGGCATCCTTCCCGGCAAGGATTGGCTTCTCTTCGCGAGCGACCGGCGGGGAAGTTTCGATCTTTGGGGAGTTCTGTTCCGGAAAGGGAAGGCGGACGGACAGCCCCTTCTTATCAAACAGGGACTTCGACGATTCATTCCGCTCTCCTTCACGAACGACGGATCCTTTTACTATGCAACTCGTACTGTAACAGACGATGTCTTCCTTGCCGACTTCGATCCAGAGGCCCAGAAAATTCTCGGCGAGCCGCGGCGTCTCTCCTCCCGTTGGGAAGGGACAACGATGGATGGGAGTTTTTCTCCCGACGGCAAGAGAATCGCTTACGTAGCCCGCCGCAGTTCCAGGTCTGTGGCGCATGCGGCCGACTCGCTGGTCGTGCAATCCCTCGAGGATGCGAACGCCTACCCCGTGGTCGTAGATTTCAGTGAGTTCCATCTGTCACACATCAATGACCCCTGTTGGGCGGCGGATGGACAGTCGATTGTGCTTGTCGGCCGGCGCAAGGAGGAAAAGGAACACGTGCAGGGATTTTTCCGCGTGGATCTCCCCAGCATCCACAAAACAAATATCTATTGGGCGTCCGCAGGTTATCGGCTCCTCTGGCCTGAATATGCCAGGACAAATGATTCGGTCTATTTCCCCTCCGGCAGTGAGCAATCGCCCTACATTGTGATCCGGATGGGCTTGGATGGCCGGGGCAAAAAAGAAGTCTATCGTGCGCCGGAAGGACAGCGCATAAAGGACATTGCTCTGTCCCCTGATGAGAGGACTATGTCCATCATCATTGCACCGTCTTTAGTATCCCCATCACGCTGCGTGCTTCTCCTTTTGCCTTTGGAGGGCGGTCCTGTGCGCCAAATCCACGAATTCATGCAGTATACAGGCGGATCGGTAGGTCACACCTGGGCACCGGACGGAAGGTCCATTTTCTACACTGTCAAAGACATGAAGGATGATTGGTCATGGAGCGTCCAGCGGATATCGGTTGATGGCGGGAGCTCCTCGGAAACGGTTCTCAGGCGCAACAATCCATCTTTTGGGATGGCGTTTCATCCCAACGGTCGTATGTTTGCCTTTACCGGCCGGGTCGGTTCTTCGAACGATTCCGTGGCCTGGGTCATGGAAAACCTGTTTGAGGAAGTGGAGTTGTTAGCTTCGGGAAGAGAATGACGCTGAATGTCTCGAACGCTTAACGCAATTTGAATTCATGCCATCATGGTTTTAGGTTTGCTTGCTTGACGGCCGATAATTTTACGTTTAAAGAAAGATGTGATATTATTACCCCAAAATCACGGATGGAAATCAGGGCACACATTTTTATTTCAGGACGCGTTCAGGGCGTATTCTTCCGAGATCACACCCAAAGATGGGCATCTTCTCTTGGATTAACGGGATGGGTAAGGAATTTGTACGATGGTCGAGTGGAAGCTGTCATGGAGGGAGAAAGGGAAAAGATCGAGGGATTGATCGCTGAACTGAAACGGGGTCCGCCAATGGCGGATGTGACAAATGTTGAATTCAATTGGGAGGATTTTAAGGGGGAATTCGATGGATTTCGGATCACATGGTAACAGTTCTTACGACTCATCTTCCCATTACGCTATAGTTAAGAGGAAAAAACATGTGATGCTGGACACAGGAAAGGATAGAGGAAAATATCAAAAAAGATCAGTCTCAACTGACTAAATTGATGGATGACGTGATCGCCTCGAATCTAAAGTGTGTGTAGTAAGATAGGATAATAGGGCAGAAAAGTCAAAATAAATGGAAGAGATCGTTTGGGAGGAGAAGGATGTATATAATTTATAAAAAGGACCAGCCAAAGGTCGAAGTATTTGAGGGGGTAACCCGACATACGCTCGCTTGCGGCAAAGATGTTTTGATGGCCCGGTTCGAATACAAGGAAGGAGCAACAGTCCCCTCCCATAAACACTCTTATGAACAGGTGACAACGATCCTTAATGGAGAACAAAAGATCATAATTGAAGGGGATGAGGGCATTGAAGAATTCATCGCCAAGACAGGCGATACTTACATCGTTCCTGCCAGTTTTTCTCACGAGCAGATCATACTCAGAGATTCTGTCACCATAGATGCCTGGAGTCTAGCGCCCTGAGATGCTACTGCTGCTTATGTGCGTTGAGGAATTTTTGTTTGCATTCCTGTGAACAAAAATAATATTCCGTTCCCCCATACTGTACTCTGATAGCGTCTTCCTTGGGTAAGTATGTGTTGCACGTTTCGTCTTTGACCATGATTCCTGAGGGCTGTTTGTTTATCTGGGGCTGCTTACTTACCCGATTGATCGCCTTGAAAAAACGATAAACGAGGTAGAATAAATAGGCGATCAAGCCATATACGATAATACGAAAGAGTCCAGTTATCATCACACTCAATGTAGTTGATTTCCCTGGCGTTGTCAATCGAGGATGGATTGGGATTAGCATCTCCAAATCCGTGTTGCTGTTATTCAGAGTGATCAAATTATATGATATCAAAAACACAGGAAAGCAGTGCGGCTCTGTTTCGATGTAGGGACCGTTTCCCAAACGGTCCGTTCGGGGAACGGACCCTACAAAGAAAAATACCATGCCCGTCCAGCCCTTCTCACGGTTTCTTCCATCACACAATCTGATCACTTAATAACGCTATTGAGTATTCATGACATCGCTGATTTGGAAATGTTTCCCGATGTGATTTTCTGCTTGATTAAAAGCAGGCTTCAAAGTAATATGAAAACTCTCTGAATTAGCGCTCAAAAAGACAGATTTTCGATGATAATAAAATTGAATTCCGGTTGGCTCGTATTCAATTACCAGGCATTATCCATAAAACATAGAGAAAGATAATTTACCTGGATTATTCACGAGCTGAGACCAATCCACTTCACCCTAACATTAAGGTGGTGGAAAAGGAGATAAGATGGACTTTTTGCTATCCGAAGAACAAGAGATTTTGAAGGAATCCATCAGAAAATTTGCCGAAAAGGAAATCCAGCCTCTGATCAAAGAATATGACGAGAAAGGGTGTTGGCCGGAGGAATTGACGCAAAAACTGGGAGATATGGGGCTTTTGGGAATTGTTATCCCTATCGAATATGGTGGGGCTGGATACTCCAATGTGGATTATGTGATCATCTTGGAGGAGATAGCAAAAGTGGACCCTGCGGTGGGACTCGTCGTTGCCGCACATAATTCCCTGTGTTCCAATCACTTCAACCTCTTTGCTAGCGAGAACCAGAAGAAGAAGTATCTGACCAGATTAGCATCTGGACAGACTCTTGGGGCCTGGGGACTGACGGAATCTAGCGCCGGCTCGGATGCGGCTGCACTAAAAACGAAGGCCGAGAAAAAGGGCGATCACTGGGTCCTTAACGGATCAAAAACGTTTATCACAAATGGTTCTTTAGCTGAAATTTTAGTTGTGATGGCGGTGACCGACTCACAGTTAGGCAGAAAGGGCATCTCAACATTCATCCTGGAGAAGGGGATGGAGGGTTTCGCTATAGGAAAAAAAGAGGATAAGCTTGGCATTAGAGCTGCCGATACTGCAGAGCTCATCTTTGAAGATGTTCAGCTCCCTGCAGAAAATTTGATCGGTGAAGAGGGTAAAGGCTATAGACAAGCGATGTTGATCTTGGATGGTGGGAGAGTGAGTATCGCTGGATTTTCTTTGGGTGTTGCTGCGGGGGCTCTGGAGTCGAGCCTCAAGTATGCCAAAGAAAGAGAGCAGTTCCAACAACCCATTGCCAATTTTCAAGCCATCCAGTGGATGCTTGCGGATGGATTCACTGAGTTGGAAGCTGCGCGCCTCCTGACATATCGTGCTGCTTTTCTCGAGGACCAAGGAAAGAAGATCCCCAAAGAATCAGCGATGGCCAAGCTTTTCTCCAGCGAACTGGCTGTCAGAGCCGCAAGAGACGCTGTCCAGATCCATGGAGGGTATGGATTTACCAAGGACTATCCTGTTGAGAAATATTACCGGGATTGTATGCTGGCCACGATAGGAGAAGGGACCTCTGAGATCCAACGGTGGATCATCGCTCAGAAGGTGCTTTCCGATTACTAGCCTAGAGTATCTATACAGAAAAATACTGGAGCAACATCTGTTGCATCTTGACATGATTGAGGGAGTGGACAGCCACCGATAATTCCAGGCAGATTATTGATATGAAAGATTTAGTGGAAAAGATCTTAAAGGGGAATTCAGCTGCGATTGCAAAAGGGATTTCTCTTGTTGAGAACAACACAGACGAAACTCAGATGCTGATGAAGGCGATCTTCCCACACACAGGAGATTCCACAGTTATTGGGATAACTGGTGCTCCTGGCACAGGAAAAAGCACACTTGTCGATCAGATGATCGATGTCCTTATTGAAAATGAGAGAAAGATCGGGATCATAGCCGTAGATCCATCAAGCCCTTTTACTGGGGGTGCTATACTCGGTGATCGAATCCGGATGATGCGGCATAGTGTTAATCCGGATGTCTTCATCCGGAGCATGGCAACCCGTGGGCATCTGGGAGGGCTGGCCAAGGCGTCGGGAGAAGCTCTTTTTATTCTGGAGGCTTCGGGCAAAGATTGCCTTATTGTAGAAACTGTGGGTGTCGGCCAGGATGAGATAGAAGTGGTTAAGCTGGCGGATGTCATTATTGTTATTCTGAACCCTGGCTCCGGCGATGAGATCCAGATATTTAAGGCGGGAATCATGGAAATCGCTGATATATTCGTGATCAACAAGGCCGACTCTCCTGACGCGGAAAAAACCGAACGACGGATCAAGGCCATGCTTGATATCGGGAAAAATGTTGAAACCGCTCCTCCAGTGTTGAAAACAGTGGCTACGGAAGGACGAGGGATCAAGCCACTCATCGAGAGGATCGACCACATTATATCTTCCAGGGAGGAAGAGACACACGCAGAGAGAAGAAAAAAAAGGATATCCTATCTACTGAGAGAGATCATAAACGAAAGACTCTTCAAGGAAGCTATGAAGAGTATTCAAGATGTAGATTTTAATGAATGTGTGGATCATATTTATAATCACATGTCGGATCCCTACACTATCGCTGATCAGATCATCAACACTCTTGCTAAAAAAGTTTAGGCTGGGAGTAGAGAGTTAAAATCCAGTGGGCGAAAGCATGCGCATCTTCTAGGTCATTTTGGTCGGGATGATTTCGGGCTGATTCTGCCATTTCTGCCCAGGCCACATGTTCGGGAGATTTTATCAAGATTTCTAGAGCTTCGGGAGAGACTTTTCCTCGACAAGAGAAGCTCCCCAACACCTTGGCTTTTGAAGCAAGAACAACGGCGTATTCCAAAGCCTCTCTGGACAAGTGACTTCCTGTAAGCGATCCATGTGTGGAAAAGAGAGCGATTTTCTTCCCAGGTGGGATGTTCTTCAAGAAGGCTTCGGCCTTGATAGGAACGCTATGGGAGTGGACAGGAAAGCCTACAAACACGAGACTGTATTCATCTAGATCCAAGCCCTCATCGATTTTTTTTATCTCTTTGTCACCCTGCAGTATTTCATAAATCGACTCTGCGATTTTTTTTGTGTTTCCTGTGTGGCTGAAGTAAGTGACGAGAGTTTTCAACGCTGAAATTCCCAGGCTAAAATTTGAATCGGATACCGAATTTTAATGACAAAGTACTGAAATTTAATTCACCCGACCGGAGGTTCCTAATCGATTCATCATCCGGCGTATCGACATGCCCCTGGAGGATCTCATAGTAATTTTCGAGACCAAACAGTTGATCTTCATAGTAATAGAGAGAGGCCTTTCTTGATTCATCGATTACCAATACATCATCTTGGTAGAATTTATACAAGTGGGATCCCTTAAAGCCGTTCACTTTTGACCAGATCTTCTCGATCTCAAACACGATGGCAACGTGTTGAATTACGTCATATTCCACGCCTAATCCTGCATACCAGCCCAAGGAGTCCGATGAGTATGAATTCTCTTGTTTGGACTCGTAGAGAAATACGCGTCCAAGGTTTTCGATCTCCAATAGATAGTTATTTTCAACCTTATATTTCACATAGATCACGTGTCTTCCCACGTTTCCAAAAAGGTGCAGTCCCTCAAGAAAAGGAAGTTCTGCGGCATAGCTGAAACCTATTTTGAGGTTTAATCCGCTCACATCATTCAGGAGATATTGAACTTCCTCCTGAATGGCGTCTTGGCTTGAGTAGGTGACCTCCCCCTCCTCTAAGCCTGAGAGCCGGCTCCCTGCAAAGTTCAGTCCAAATCCTTTAAATACCGGGATCCGCAGTTCGATTTCGATATTGGGACCGTAAGCAGGAACCATAAATTCGCCAGCTAAGGTTCCCGGATATTCTGTGCTGTAAGCGTTCCATTGAGAGTTGAGGGATGGAAGCCAGGTTTCCAGGTCTCCTTCACCGTACGAGTTCGTGTTGAAGCTCAGCTTCAGACTGATTTTTTCCGCATACACAGGATGTGTGATAAGCAGAACGATAATCAGGACTAGCAGTGTCGGTGTTTTTTTTGTGCCCATAGAACAGTCATTTTCCCATAATTTGAGATAAAATTCCAGATTTTTATAAACCGTTCGATACCATTTAGTCGAATCACCCAGATGAAGAATGGATTCCGGTTATCTCAGGATTCAAGAATTTTGAGCCGAGTCTTCTGCGGATTGAGGCAGCTTGATAGAAATCGTGATTCCACCTACTTTTCTGACGGTCGCGTGGATTGTTCCTTCATGGTCTTCGATGATTTTTTTCGCGATTGGCAATCCCAAACCCGTGCCTACATCCTTGGTGGAGAAGTAGGGCTCGAAGATCCGTTCTGCCATTTCTTCATCTATTCCTGTCCCTGTATCTGTAATCTCGAGCAAAAATGTCGACCCTTCTTTTTTTAGGGTGATGGAGATTTTTCCCTTGTCCTGGATCGATTCAATCGCATTATTCAGGATATTTCGCAGGACGATCTTTACTTTCCCCCTATCGCCCACTAACGGGAAGTCTTGCTCCTGGTAGGTTTCTTTGAACTCTATCCTCTCAGTTAAGAGATTTTTGTAAGGAGCAACGGTTTCCTTGATGAGTTCTTTGAGGTCCAGTTTTTCTTTTTTAAGGGAAGCCTCCTTCGATGTTTGGAGAAATTCATGAGCAATATTTCTCAGGTTTTCCACCTCAGTGATGATATAGGATGCGGATTCTTCCAACACTTCTTCAAAATTTTCTTTATTGTCTTCATAAACTTTTAAGAGATGCTCTGCAGATAGTTGGATCGGTGTCAGCGGATTTTTAATCTCATGAGCCACCTTGCGGGCCATTTCCGCCCAAGCGACCTTTTTGCTCATATCGGCCAGTTCTTGTTGATGCTGTTTCAAGTTTGTGACCATAGCATTAAAACCATCGATCAGGGTCTTCATTTCGTCTTTTTGTCTATAATCGATATGTGTCTCCAGGTTCCCCAAGCTGACTTCTTTCGTCCCTTTCAGGAGTCTTTGTATGGGATTGACGATCATTCCTCCGATACCTCGAGCCAAGAGGAGTGCGAAGATGATGAAAAAAACAGATCCAAAAAGCAAAAATTCTATGAGTTCTACAGTGGCCTTCGAGATCTCCTGTTGTTCCAGGGGAAATGGGAGGGAAATAAGAATGAGCGAGTCCTGAAAAGCGTATGGGATCGTCAGAGTATGGAAGGAATAATTTCCGATTTTCTGAATATCTGTGTAGAAGGGATTATTCTCGAACTGAATCTTGTAGAATATCTCTCCATTGATGATATCAGGGAGGAGCCCGTAATCAAAGAATTCTCGACGGCTTGATGAGATGAGCTGTCCATCCTGGTACAAATTCACATCATTGGATATGGTTGACCCGATCCAAAATACAACTTGGTCGGGAGGTGTAGTCAGAGAATACAGTTCTTCCTGTTGAAAATAAATGTAGTCTTGCATGAACCGTTTGGCGAAATCTGCCTGCACTTCAGCCGCTTCTGTGACTTTTTGGGAGAAGATTCGGGCAAAAAAGTAATGACTGGAGAAAGTGAAGAGAAAGAGAGGGATCAGGGCAATAGCGATGATCGTCACATAGACACGATTCGAAAAGGACCAAAAGGGATTCCGTGTTTCCTGCCGGCGGAAGATAAACCTGCCTAACAAAATGAATAACAGACATATTGCGAAGTAGATAAAAAAGAGCTTAAGATACTCTACGGAATATTTAAGGAAATTTTTGCGGGGGAGGAAGAGGGCATAGATCCTGTCGCCGTTTTTGAAGTATAAGCTTTTATATTTTCTGTCTTTTTCAGTAAATTCCGACCAGATACTCGTATCAGATCTAGAGATATTTGTGATGAGATTTCCTGGCAGTCCAGATGAGATTTTGTTCGGATTGAAGATCAATTCTCCATCCAGGTTAAAAATGGCAAATCCCAGGTCCATTTGATTGAGCGACGGAATGGAGGAAACTCGCAATAGTTCAAAATAGGGATTGGCCGAGTAGAGAAAGGGCAGCATATCGTAGTCTGTGGAAAGATAGATCATAACTCGTCCGATAGTTTTTTCTTCCTGTAGATAGTCCTTGTAGGCGATGAGAAAATTTTTGTTTGTACCCATGTAGTGGACTCGTTGTTTAAAAATCGACCATTCAGGGCTTTTCGGAGGATTGAAGTTGATGCGGAAAACTTCTGGAACATTGAGTGTAAAACGGGATTGGAGCATTCCCTCACTGTTGAGTATCTCCAAGCTCGAATACCAGTTGAATTTAGCCAGCAATGTATTTTGCCAGATCAAATGCGCCAGGTCGGAAAATTCTTCACTGTTGAGAGAGGCGATTATCGAGCCCTCATTTTTATCGATCTCGGGAAATGATTGAGTGATCAAAAATGCGCCCCAAGTCACTTGAGATTTTATGATGTTCTGCAGGGAATTCTGGAGTAATGTCTGCTCTTTTTCTGAGGAAGCGAAATGGAGAGAGGTGTAGATAAAAAGAGTGGTGAGCACGATCGCAAAGAGCCAGAGTCTTTTTTTCTGAAGAATCCATGGGAGATATGCGATAAGAAAGACAAGAGCGAGAATTAGAGCCTGGATCAGGAAGAGGTAGATGGGATATTTGCCCCTAAAGAAGATAATATACATTCCAAATCCCGCAATGAGGAGGACAAGAGGGTAAACGACTTTAGACGCATGCAAGATGGCGAGTCTCAGTCCCCCCAGACTAGCTAATAGAGTACTGAAGAAAAAAAGAATGATGCTGAAATGAATAAGCATGAAAGAAGGATCGAAAGAAAAGTGAAGCAGGTTGAGGTTTGAGTGGAAAACAAGGCGGAATAGGATCTCTTGGAGGATGAAGACAAAGCATAGAACAATAACGATGGAGATGAGTGAAAGGAAGAAAAATACAGGGAAAGATTCCCGTTTCTCCTTTTTTTCAACATACTTTTGAATCACAAATGCCAAACAAGACATGAAAACAAAGAGACACAACGCCGTGAGAAAGATATCCGCTGGCGAACGCGTAAGATTCCATATGGATATAAAGCTTGTCGTGGAAGGTGAAAAAACAGAGAGGGATTGGATCTTTCCCAGAGCACTCAGAGGGAAAAAGAGGAGTCTTAGCACACAGAGAATACACAAGATCAGGAGCAGCGCGAGAGGATTTTTTTCGTTCCGAAAACTCTGTGACCTGACAACGGATATGAGCAAACACACAAGTGCTGCGACTACCAAAAGATAAAACATCAAAAGGAGATCTTCTTTTTGAGATGAGATCTTGGACCGGAGCGAAGGCGACCTGAGGTCCACATAAGCGATGATCTCATCGCTCTCATTACGAAGAGGGAAGATCAAAGTCTGGATCTGAGCTTGGAGTCGTGGTTGTCCGATATATTCATCTTTATATCTTGAGAATATGCGCTCAAAACCCGAAACATTCTCGCGAAAATCTTGATAGGTTATACTGCAGTTCTCCAGTAGTTTTTCATCGAGGAAATGGTATTCTTTGAGATAGGGGGTCTTGAATTGGGGCAGAAAAGCAAGAAGCCGATAAAACACGATGTGTTGGTTTTTTTCAAGTCTTTTGATGGATACGAGATAAGCCGAAGCCTTGTTTTGAATGAGAAAAGTTGAATCTTTGTCCTCTAAAGAAAATCGAGTGCCGTCGTTCAGAGCGGTCTTGCTTAGGTCGATGACTTGACCCAACCACAAGGCGAGTATGTGATCATTGTCATAAAAAGCTACGCCCTCCTTTTCCTGGTCAATAGGGAGCCTCTTGAGGAGAGAAAAAATCTCATCTTTTCTCTCCGGGAAGTCATTATCCTGGATTATAGCGTATATCTCACCCAAGTCTTCGATGATCTCAGCAAATTCACTCTTTATGGATTGGACCTTGTTTCGTAACTGGTTAAGTCCTCTCTCGTAGTAGTTGTGAGAAGTGAAGAGAGGAACGATTTGAGAGAGGCAGAGAAAGAGGGCAGATAGGAATACTCCCACAAGAAAAGCCAAGAAGAATTTGTCTTTGTTTTTGATGGATTTGAGCACTTTCAAATTTTCGCTGCCCTTATCTCGGTGATCTTCCAAGCCTCACCCGTTTTGCCTTCTGCTTTGGAAGGCAGTTTTATCAAATAAAAAAAGATATTGAATACATACTGATTTCGGTTCTTTTTATCTCTGAAAGACCATCGAGTTTTAATGATCGCGCTGTTTCCCTCGATCGAAGTGGGTTGATTTTCGGAATAGAATTCAAAAGTCGTGTAGGACGAGAATATCTTCTGGAAAAGAAAATAGGCTTGTTGATTGGAGACCTGATCGGAGAATGATATGGGTTCGGGAAGCGAGATGTTGATATGGCTCTGAGGAGGAAAAAGGGAATGGAGCATTCGGGCGTCGTTCTGGAGAAAAGCTCTTTCGATATTCTGGGTAGTAGAAGGAAGAAGGATTGGAAAAAGCGACAAGAGAAGAATAGCTAGATTTCCCACTCCCCAAATCTTACCATAAATGGGAAAAAGCGCAAAGAAGGGAAGAAATTATTGGGGTCAAACCTTGAGCATGAGTTTATGCTCATGTTAGTTCGGCGACAAGGCTTGACCCCTTCGGAAGAGAAAGCCTAACCTGAACTATTC
>CAZXJE010000005.1:2863-28608 GCA_964640835.1 uncultured Eubacteriales bacterium | reverse complement strand
GAGTTTTACTGAAGAACCGAAACTCTCCCTCCTCCTGGAAAAAAGACAGGATGAGCGGTATCCCAATTCCTATCAAAATGAGCAAAATTCCTGTCCGTCTTCTCTCTGATATTCCCTTTTTTTTAAAACGTAGATCCTTTTCAGCCATCTTATCTCTCCAGACAACATCCAGATTAAATGGGGCATTCCCCAACATCATTTTGTCGGAACAAGACATGTAAATCTTGAAAAGAATATCAAGTCGTTCGATAAATTGCAATACAGAGACACAAAATAAGACCACGAGTGAACATCGTTTGATTTCTTTTTGTCAAACAAACTATCTTCTATTACCTCCTTCGGTCCGTTCGGGGAAAGGGCCCTACATTATTATAAATAATTAGCCTGAATTATTCGGATATAATTATATCCTTTGTTGTCCGTCCGGCTTTTTGGGAAGAGACGTATACTTTCAGAACTGCCTTTTGTTCTGGGTCTTTTACACGAAGGATATATGTGGTTTTCGAGCTCTCTGAATCGCCCTCGATCTGTCCGAGTTTTATCTTCTCCTTGCCATAAATGATCTCCAGATTTTCATCGGGTGAAACCTCAATAAGGACAGATTCGTCAATCTTTAAGGCCTGAGCCTGTTCGGTGGCGGTCGGCAAAAACCCAGTGTTCTTAACAGCAATATCCAACTGGTAGATCCCGCCCTTTTTATCGGTCAACTCTGTCTCCCCTATTTCAATTTTGGGAACGAGCCCGGCGAGATAGACCACAAAATTGTTCCCCATCTCGCACTCTTTCTGGATTAGCTCGCCCTCAGGAGGGCTTGTCTTATTCCTGAGCCATCCTCCGATCTCTACTGGCCCCAGAGTGGGGTGCTCATAGGGATGCCAATCCACAAAAAGCTTGGCGTCCATCTCCTCATCATTCCATTTAAATAGCTCTTCTGAGGTGACTCTTCCATCCTTGTCGTAGTCCGGCTCATTCCAGTGTTCATCTCCCATGGAAAAGATCCCGAACAGATTGTAGGTTGTCTCGAGCGAACTGCCCCAGGCGAAGTAACCGTTTTCACACGCACAATCCTCGGATTCCACTCCAAATTCAAGCCCGGGCTCAGAAAAGCGACTTTCGGGGTCCATGCCCTCTGGAACATTCTTTAATTTTCCCTCTTTATCCCGGTATATCTGAGTGGACTTCTTATTGGGCGTGTCTGGTGGATAATTCCAATCATAGACCGATGTGGCCAAATCCCAGCCAGAGTGTTCAAGACATCTTGCGCTGGCAACCTTATACAATTCAAGATCTCCTTTGTACCTAAAATCCTTATCAGGGGCAGTTGTTGGAGGCGTTAAAATCACTCGGCCACAGCAGTGATGCTGGACATAGATGGCGATGTTCGGATGGTTGGCGATAAAATCCACTTCTGCACGAGTAATACTCTCTTCCATGGGGAACTTTCCTCCCCCCCTTTGGACAGTTTGTGGTCTCCAGTTTCCAGGATAATTCCTGTTAGAGAGGAATCTCGTACTGAAGCTATCCTCATTGATCTTGCCGTCACCATCATTGTCGATCCCCTCGGAGTAGATTTTATAATAGATTCCTCCGATCTCATCCTTGGCTTTCCGAACCATATTACGTGGGTCTTTTTCGGAGATCTTCATCTCTCCCTTGGGATCCATTTGTCTCATCTGGACTAAACATCCGTCTCCATCCACATCCTCAGGAGGATCCTCGTCGAAGAGAAAGTCCCCATCGGAATCCACTGGATTGGGATCCTCTCCTGCAGGTTTTTCTGTTAAGTACGCCTCAGCTCCATCCACATCCAGGCGCGGGACGATATACCAGACGACACCATCCACGATTTTTGTTATCTCAGCGTCTTTGCCATAGTTCGCGAGCAGGTGCCAAATTGTATAATTGCATGACATGGAGGCGATGACTTCACTCGAATGGATCTGATTCAAGAAAAAGCCAGGCTTATCTTCAGGGTCTCCTGTCTCGGGATTGTTTATGACAAACATCCAAACATCTCTGCCCATTTGAGATTTGCACATGGAGTTGAGTTCTGTCAGATGAGGGTAAGCCAAGTGCATAGCTTGCAAATAGTTCGTCAGCTCATCATACTCGAAATAGTGATAAAAATCGTACTTCCCCAGAGCGACGACTTTTTTGGTCTTTTCGGACCCGCTGAATGCAGTAACAGAAGCCAACAGGACCATAGACATCAAAAAAACTGTGATTTTACGCATGTTCCTCTCCTTTCCCCTAAAAGTTATTCTTTGCGTTTGATGACGACAAGTGTGATGTCGTCGTATTGTGGAGCGTTGTGTGTGTGTTGAGCGATGGCCTCAAGGATCGCGGACTGAATCTCCCGCACTGAATTTTTCAGATTTGCTTGGATGATGTCCACTAGACGCTCCACCCCGAAAAGGTCATCGGCGACCATCTCCGAGGAGGGATCAGCGGCCTCTGTGATCCCGTCAGTATAAAGGACAATCACCTCATGCGGTCGAATGGTAACTGTCTGTTGGTTATAGTGGACATCCGGCTGAAATCCCAGAATAAGCCCTCCCTCTCCCAAGCGTTCGATCCGCCCATCCGCACGAAAGAGCAGCGGTTGGTTGTGACCGGCGTTTGTCGAGGTGAAGATGGATCTTTTTTTGTCCAGGATGCCATAAAAAAAGGTGACGAACATGTGCGTGTCCGTGGAACGGTAGAGAAGGTTATTGATCCTGTGGGCCACTTCTGCGACTTTTCCGGGCTGGAAAATTTGAGCGTGCAGAGATGCTTGAAGATTGGCCATAAGCAAAGCTGCGGGAATTCCTTTTCCCGACACATCGGCAATGGCAATACCCAACTGGTCATCCCCAATATCCAGGAAATCGAAATAATCGCCGCCCACCTGCTGACTGGGCAAACTGGTTCCTGTAATTTCAAAACCAGATACGACCGGCATCTCATGCGGCAAGAGTTTTTCCTGGATCTCGCGAGCGGTTTCCAGTTCCCTCTCAAGGCGTTCGCGTTCAATGGCCTCTTCCTGGCCTTTTTTAACTGCAGCAGCCATCTCATTGAAAGAAACGGCCAGGTCACCAAGCTCATCCTCATTAGGTATGTTAATCTGAATGTCAAAGTCTCCCTTCGCAATCTGTCTTGTTCCCCGGTGAAGCACTTTCACAGCAGAAGTGATACCTCCAGCTATCCTGATTCCGAAGAAGAGGGCAAGCGCCTCGAGGATCAGAAGGATGACAAAAAGAGCTACCAGGACAGACATCACCAAAAGCGATAAGGGATTCTGCTCAGAAAATAGCGCCTGGACTATTCTGAAAATACTGGATTCAGTCATCAACAGAATTTTTTGGTCTTCAAATTTGCCTTCGGCAAAAGACACAACATCAACATCTGTCATACCAAAATACAGGGTCTTCCTCCAGATCGATACTTTGGTTGCTCTTGGAGTACCATCTTTCCCGGATTGGACCAGATATTTTCCATATATTTCCTGCTGGGATGGTTTTTCGCCCTTGGGTACAGAGCGTATCAAAACATCCCGAGAAATCCCAATATCGATGGGATTCGAAAAGGAGAGTTTGACATCCGACTGAAGAACTTTGGCTAGCCTGTTCATCATGGCAGGATCCAGGAGACACCCTTTTATATCCAATGATGGGGGGGCAACATTTTCGAATCGAACAAGCCATATGTCTGGGCCGACCCAGAAAAGTTTGGCATGGTTGGATTGCCTCCACGCTTCGGCTCTGGAGGTATCCGTATTTAACATTTGAAGAAATTCAGGTAACCACGGTGGAATCCTTTCTTCCTGCTGGACTTCATCACCATCGCTCACATACACAAAAGACCGGTCAGAGATCACATCAATAAAATTCTCATCTTGGACAGCTAATCTGGTCCAATCTTGAAGGATCGCTTTGGCGCGAATGGCTCTGCTCTCTCCGAGAGTGCTGTATACTGTAAGAATCCCCATTACATTGACAAGGAGGAGCGGAATAAACGCGATCAGTACAGCACTTATCGCCAATTTGGGCTTGAGTTTCATAAAATAGAGGCGGATATTCAAAAAGAGGTGGAGAATGCTAAAAAACCAAAAAAAGCGAAGAGACCAGACAGAATAACCAGCAAGATGCCGGCCAATATCCACAAAACTGAGTGGCTGGGAACTTGAAGGCATTAAGTCCTGAGCTTGGGGAATAGTTTCTGATTGAATCCGGATGTCATCATTCCGCAATGGAAGCCATCCACCAGTCAGAAGGCAGAAGACGATGAAACCAATAAGATACAAGGCAGCACGGCGACGAGAGGTGAGATGTCTGTATGGTTTGTACAACCGGATCAAGAGAAAGACAAAAGCGAAGGCCCCAGCTCCGATCCAAACTCCTGAGAGAGATGGAGAGATCAAAACAAGGATCACGCTTAATCCCAGCCAGCCAATCCAAAATTTCTTGAATTTGGAATCAATTAAGAGCATCCGGATGACACAAATCCACGTTGCCAGTGCTAAAAGTGCCGCCAACCAGAGCGAAACAGCATGTTCGAAACCGGACAAAATGCGGAACAGCCAAACAAAAACACTGCCTGCTGTGATATAAAGAGTGCACCGCCACACACGGGCGTTTAGGGGTGAAGTATTATTCATATAACCTCTGCATCAATGGGATCTGTTATATAGGACAGTAGTATAATCTAAAAAAAAACCAGATGGAACATTTTTATTCCACATCACAGACAGCAGCGTTATAGACCTTATGTGAAGACCTATCCTGAACAAAAAATACGACTTGCAAGCGGCTTCTATCGACCTTGAAGTGTTTCTCCTTAAAGGAAAAATTGATCTCTTTCTCATAATCAGCTAAACGTTGTGCCCCTGTTCTTTCTGCATCTAGGATGTTAAATGCAAAACCTTTATCTTTAACTTCTCCTGGGCTAACAGTCTTAAAATCGCGGACGACTTTCTTATGGAAGAGAATGCCACTGCCCCCAGCATATTTTACTTCCTCCTGGACAAGGACAAGATTGTAATCTGCGCTCGACACTTCTCTATCGAATGTGAGGTTGACCAAAACATTATCACCGTCACGTTTTGCACTGACCTGCAACTCGACTTTGGGTGTTTCATACATGCGGGAATTGATCTCTGTTGAGTATTCATCAAATTTTGCCTTGGCTCTTGTGCGGGGCCCTCCCCCACGGAGTTTTTTCTCACCATCAATATAGGTTATGGGAGTGCTGTTCACGCTATAGTAAATCGCCCTCGCTCTTGTCGCCCCATTCATAATCGGGTCGGGTCTAGGGATGGGAAGGTGATACTCAAGGATCACCAATTGATCCTGACTATACGCTTCGATCAATCCATCGAAACCCATATCCGAGGCCACACACGGGGGGCACTCCGAGCCTGTGAAAAGCTCGGCAAGGACGGTCTTCCCACGCCAATCTTGTGTGGGTTTGAATTCTGTAGGGTGAAAAGGGAGTTCACGCTGTTTGGCCTCCAAACGGTTCTCGAATCCTTCCTGGCTTCCGTGTAATTTTTGATACAACTTTTTGGCCCGGTCAATTGAGTCTCCAAAATTCTCAGCCGCTGCTCTAAAAAAACTGTCTAAGGCCTCCTGGTTCTCACCTAATCGCTCAAACGTGACTCCTTGGGCGTACCAAAAAACCTTATCTTTTTCCCCACCGCTTTTCATATACAAAGCTAATGCTTCGTTTGCTTTTTGTGGGCTCCCTTCATTGAGATATGCTTGTGAGATCATGAGATAGCGCATAGCTAGGCCTCTGTTGATTAATGGCTTCTGACGCTCGGGGACTCTTTGCAGAAATTCAGGATTCTTGGCAAGCTTCTCTGCCTCTTCTGCATACATAAGAATGATTTGAGTAACCTTTTTTTCGTCGAATTGTGAAATCCTCTTATGCTGCAAAATATCAAGTCCCGCATAATAGAACAAAACCAGCCTGTTCAGGCCTCGTGCCCATTGAAATTGTTTGCTCTGCAGATTCATGATCTCCTCTAGAGTCGTGCTGAGCTCGATCTTGGCTTTAATAATGGCGTTCTGAATGAGAACTGAGTATTTGCTATCTGGATACTGCGTTTTGATCCGCTCTAGCTCAGCAACACGGGCATTCGGATCCTCGATTCTCCGTGCCTTCATTAAAAGCCTGTACTCCGGGGGAGCCTCCTGTCTTTCTTGGGATTCCAAAATGAGCGAGAAAACAAAAATCAATCCCACAAACATCACTAGCGTTATCGTTCGGCTGCGCATGCGTGTACTCATATCACATCTCCAACTCAAATCTCAATTCTAGATGAATTCAATCAAAATTGCCACATTTGAAGAGTGTAAACCCAGTTGAGCGAATATAGCATGGCGAGGACGACGATCCCTCTGTTCAGAATCTTGCCAGAGCCGAAGATTCGAGTTGCCAAAACAGGGAAAACGATCGCGCTCAGCCGGTATAGGAATTGTAGACATACATAGGCTAATGTGAGCAATCCCAACCTATGATACATTAGGCTAGCTCTAAAATCGCAATGCATGCCTGCAACGATCGACCGCGTCAATCCGCATCCAGGACATGGCAATCCAGCCAGATTTTTAAAGGAACATGTATCTGGGATCGGAATATGACCGATATGCAGATAGGGCGAGCCAGAGTGAGGAGGAGACAAAACAACACCACCCAGCAAAATACATGCACAGAAGACAAGAACAACCCAATGGGACGCAAGCTCTCCTTCTCTGTGAGTGCTTTTTCTGGGCTGCTGGCTAGATTTAAGAGGATCCTGCTGCATGGAGAGGATTAGTGGAATGCAGCTTTTATCTCTGGTTTTGTCAGCACGACAAGGCACCAGATGCCGATGGGCAATCCTATGATACAACACGGGCTAATGCAGGGGATCATGGCCAGAATGCTCGCTGCCATCGCCAATCCCCATTGATTGAGCTCCTTCATCTTTAGAGCAGAATAGATAATAAATCCTGCCACCAGGATGCCGACGAAGGAACTCCCCATTCCAGCGGCACCCTCCCAGATTTCTCCATATACATCAGGGATATCTTCCCGCCAGAAAGTACTCAGTCCGGTTCCGATGATGAGAGAAAAAAATGTTGCCACAGAAAAAATCGCGCCAATGATTCCTGTGATCAGTAGTGCTGTGGATGGGCCAGAGATTTGCCTGGCCGCATCAGGTACAGCAGGAGTGATTTGTTGGTCATTACTCATATTGCCTCCTTGACCTACTAAGACTATGGTCGCTTAGATTTATAACTCAATACCTACAATACAGTATGTAACATACAATACGTATTCTAATCCGAGGAGTTCCCCAGCTCAGAATCTTGAGGCGATGTCCCGCTTGAGCTTTGTGTCCTTTGCTCTATAGACAACACCCATCCCCTCCTCACCGATCTTTTCCAGGATTTTATAGTGGGAGACTGTTTCGTCGATCATTGCAATGCCTGACTGTTCCCTTGTTTCGGGAGAAAGAATATCAATTTGAAAATAAAGAGTCAAACACTGTCATCCCTGTCTTGCTCGATACGCGATTTGTAGTAGAAACGTGCAAGCCGTTCTGGGGAAACGCCCAGTGCATAGCCCATCTTCGTGAGTTTATTCCTAAACGTCGCTTTGATTCCCCCCTGAAATCCAAAACGCCTGGAGTCTGTCACGACAGGCTTATGGATAAAAGCAAGTTTTCCTCTCTTTCTCAAACGGTTAACGAAATCCACATCCTCCATCAATGGAATATCAGCATACTCTCCCGAATGAGGTTTCGACCGTTTTTTCCTCTGGCTCTTCCAGCCCAGGAAAATCGTAAAATCCCGATCCTGAGATGATAGCGAGATCAATCATTCACACATTCCCTTCTTTAAGGGAGTAATCCAAAGCCGCTAGGGCATGAAGCTCCAGCGTATTCAGAAGCTTGATCTTTGTATCTTCCTGATTGATGGCCAACGAAAGTTCGGTACAGCCCAGGATGACACCATCCTCATCGTAACTGTTAATGATATTGAGAAGTTTGTTGCGCGTTGCATTTTTATAGATGCCTAGGACAAATTCTTTAAAGATGATTGTGTCGATCTCTTCCTGTTCCTCTTCCGAAGGTGTGATCACCTCCATTCCATGCTTCGCAAACACGTCATGGTAAAACGGCGATTGCATCGTGTGCTTGATACCGATAAGCAACAATTTTTTCATCTTGAGTCTTTTCGCCTCCATCGCAGTGATCTCTACGATGCTGAGCAGAGGGACAGATGCTTTTTTTTGAAGAACATCAAAAACAGCATGAGGAGAGTTGGCGGCTATGAGAATGAATTCCACTTCAGCCTTTTCTAGAGATTTGATTCCTGTCGCGAGATACCTGATATATCCATCAATATCTCCACGTTCTTCAAATCCCACCAGTTTTGCCAGATCCAAGCTTAAGATGACAACTTCTGGATAGTGATAGTTCCTATTTCTAGCGAAGTATTTTTTTAGAATGAATTCATAATACTTGATTGTAGATGCATGACTGATGCCACCGATGATGCCAATCCTTTTCGCCAATTTGTCTCTCCCATTCTAATATAGATTAAAACCCCACTTATTATTACACTTTTTGGGCCCAAAGATGCAAGGATAAGATGAAGGCTTTTCCAAAACCTTGATGGATTGCATCCAGGATGATCAGATTATATGGCATCGAAAACACGCTCAGTTTCCCCAGCGAGGAAACTTCGCTCGGACGTGGGGGCTTCCCTCACATCTCCCCAAGGGAGATGTACCATGCCCGCCTAGAGCCCTTCTCACGGTTTTCTCAACCACATAATCTGATCACTTAATACTGCTATTTAGAATTCACACCATCACGGTTTTAGTGATGCATCAGGACAAGATAGGGGATTCTGTTTTTAGTTAGATTTTTTTCAAAACTCGAGCAGGAAGGGTGATAATAGCCTTAAAAAAGTCAAAAACCGCAGTGACAGTGATGCCGACAAGCCGAAAAGGGATGAGCAAAAGCCAGACGATCGGATAAAGGATCAAGGCAAACAGAGCTAAAGGCCAGCAGAGAACTAGCAGTATTAGCCAGAGTAAAATTTTCATCGCAATCCTCTCATTTCAAGTCAAGCGTACAGACGATAAGATTGTTTTTGTAACATCGTTCATTAGTATATACGAACACGGCCATCAAAAAGTTCTTCTGATGGGACATTGCCTCAACCTTATCCACATCACTCTCAGAAAAAAAACGTCTGCGGCTCCAGATATGAGTACTCTCCTCTCACTAACCTGGATTATTCACGAGCTGATATCGCTGCAAAGGCGAGGCAGTGGCCCATGAAGATGTAGTGAACTACCTCGAATGGGCTACAACGAAGGCTTTGTAGTGAGATCAGTTCGCCCGAAGGGTAAAAAATGTCGATTATAAATGAAAATCACATGGGAAATTCAGTGCCCAAATGGACATTCTGATAAAATAATGTAAATTTTTGATATTGACTAAGTTATGATAAGTGTCGACATTTTTTATGAATAATTCGGGCTAATTAGACTTAACGCAAAGATTCGAGTAATATACTCGCCTAATTAACATTTTCTTTGCCTGGATTATTCACGGACCAAGGTCGCAGTAGCGGCGAGGAACTGGCTCATGAAGCTGTAGTAAACTACCGCCTAACGTGAGCTACAACGAAGCCGATGCTGTGAGATCGGTTCGCCCGTAGGGTAAAAAATGCCGATAATAGGAATGAGAAGGATTTTTGGTGAAAGGTATAGGCAGTTTTTGTGAATAATTCAGGTTAAAAAAAGGAGGCAGGCATGATATTAAAAGCAAAAAAGATTCTATCCCTTGCAGCAATTATGGCGATTTTTCTGAGCGTAGTTTTGTTCTCTCAGGGAAAAAAGCCGATGACTTTTCTCGACACCATTAACCTCAAACGGGTGTCAAATCCCAGTCTTTCTCCCGACGGAAAACAGATCCTTTTTACGACCACCAACGCAGATTGGGAAAAGAACGGAACCGTCTCTCACATATGGCGCCTCAACACAGATGGGGAAGGGCTTGTTCAGATGACCAACGGCAAAGATGGGGAAAACGGCGGTATATGGTCTCCCGATGGAAAGGTGATCTCTTTTATTACCAAACGCAATGATGAACGCCAGATCTTCTTTCTTAATAACAGTGGCGGCGAAGCCATAGAATTTTCTGCTCATAAGGGAGGTGTTAGTTCTCACACTTGGTCCTCCTGCGGCACAAAAATATACTTTACGGCTAAGGATGCTCTAAGCGAAGAGGAAGAACAGAAAAAGGAAGATAAGGACGACGCATTCCTTTTCGAAAAAGATGAAAAGAATACACACCTTTGGAAGATCGATGTCCAAACCAAAAAAGAGAAAAAATTAACCGATGGCGATTTCACTGTGAGAGGATTCGAAGTCTCAAGAGACGGAACAAAGATCCTGTTCAGCGCAGCGCCAAGTCCTAATTACGACGATGCCCTCAATTCCGAAATTTGGCTCTTGAATCTCGAAGATGGGAGCAAAACCAAGATGACTGACAACAATATCTGGGAGAGCAGATTCTCACTGTCTCCGGATAACACTCAGATCTTGTTTGTCGCTGACACCAACGAGAAATTCGAACACTATTATCAAGATGCGCTCTTTTTAGTCCCTGCTACTGGCGGAATGCCCAGGCTTTTGCTACCAGATTTCAAGTACGAGATCTCCACGGCTTTCTGGTCTACTGATGGAGAGACGATCTATTTTAGTGCCAACATGGGTGTTCATGTTGAGATCTTTACACTGGATCTAACAAGCAAAAAAGTCAAACAGCTTACAAATGGAAAACACGTCATCTCCGGATTTGACTATATTCCCAAGATCAACTCCGTTGCCTATTCGGTCAATACTCCCTATAATCCCACAACTTTCTGGATTGCAGACATGGATGTTTTCAATCCTCGTATGATATACGATCCCTATCCAGAGCTCGAAAACTATAAAATGGCCAAGGTTGAGGCCATCCAGTGGAAGAGCACGGATGGACAGGTCGTAGAAGGAGTTCTTTTCTATCCTTTGGACTATGAAAAGGGCAAGAGCTACCCTTTGTTGGCTCACACGCATGGAGGACCTCAGAGTTCGGACAAACTCAGGTTCGACAGCTATGCGCACGCTCGGGCAGGACGAGGATATGCGATCCTCAAACCAAATTACAGGGGAAGCACGGGTTATGGCAATAATATCCTCCGAGATATGGTGGGCCACTATTTTCTACATGCCGATGACGATGTGATTACGGGTGTCAAACACTGCGTCAAAATCGGAATAGCGGACTCTGATCGGTTGGGAACTCTGGGCTGGAGTGCTGGCGGGCACATGACAAACTGGTTGATCACTCAGACGGATATGTTCAAGGCCGCCTCATCTGGAGCAGGAGCGTCTAACTGGATCTCCATGTATGCGCAGAGTGATGTACGTATTTACCGGACACCTTGGTTCCTGGGAGACCCGTGGCATGCCGATTCTCCCTTAAAAACATACCGGGAACACTCCCCTATTTTTTACGTCCATCAGGCCAAAACTCCAACATTGATTATGTACGGAGAAAACGACAGGCGAGTTCCCCTCCCTCAAGGATACGAAATGTATCGGGGTTTGAAGGCCAATGGTGTTCCTACGGATTTGGTGATCTTTCCCCGCGCGGGACACGGCCCGAGAGAACTCCGGCATAGACTCTACAAGATGAACAAGGAATTCCAGTGGCTGGAGAAATACATCATGGGCCGGGATTTCAAGTTCGAAGAGCCTCCAATCACAAAAAAGAAAGATAAAAATCAGTAAAAAGATTTAAGTTTAATCTTGTTGTTCCTTTGGGACGTAGAATGTCACTCTAGCTCCCAAAAGAACCAAACAGATAAAAACCACATAAAGCTCGCCGCCAATATTCTACAAAGCTTGTGCATAAGGGCCTGATGTGTCATTCGCCTAGAAAATTGAAAACTTCACATATTTTTTGGGATTTTCCCTGATATCCTCAAGAAATGCAGTCAACTGTATGATTGTATCGTTCAGGCTTTCAATATAGGCCTTGTTTTGAAGAAGCTCACCCGCTGTTCCTCGACCTGTGTTGATATCACGGGCGATCTCGCTTAGCTCTGAGGACAGCGCTGCCAATTGCTCCAAGGTGTCATTGACCTGGTCCAAGGTCAAGTTAAACTTATCCAAACTCATACGGCTCTCCGCTGAAAAATTCTGTGTCTCCCCCTGAGCCACCTCAAGAAATTCTTTTAATCCTTTCCCCGCCTGACCGAGTTCCATAATTTGGGTGTTGTAAAGAGCTATATCGAGATTGTCTACTTTTGTATTGACTTTCCCTAGAAGCTTGCTGAGAGATTCAGCGGATTCTGAGATATTGGCTATCACGCGATTCAGATCTCCTTCCTCGACTTTTTCCTTGGTTGTGAAAAGAATGTTTTTAGCTAAAGACATAAGGTCTTTGTTCTCTCCGGTTATCACAGAATTTGGCTTGAGATATTCTTTGGCATAACCAGGAAGGACCATGATTCCTTTTTCACCCAAAAAGTTCAGCATATTGATCTCTACCTTTGAATCGGCAGGTATACGAAACCTTTTATCGAGGCTGATTGTCACGCGGATTTTTTCCTCCTCAAATTCAACTTCCTTGGTCGATCCAATCCTATACCCCCGCAAAAAAACAGGAGATTGATCTTGCAACCCAACAACATCATCAAATAAAATGTCCAGTTTGTACTCATTTGAGAAAAAAATTTGGTTTCCGGATAGCCACAGAATCCCGAAAAGAAAAACAATGGCAGCCAGGAAAACGATCAATCCTGCTATATAGCTCATTTTTTTATAGGTCATCATTATCTCCTGTGTCATAGAGTCTGTGTAACGATTCCTCAGAAATCTCTTCCTTTTTCCCAATAAACACAATTTTGCCCTCTTTAAGAAGCACAACACGGTCGGATACAGCATGCATCAGATGAATATCATGGGTCACGATCACCGCGGTAGCACACACTCTTTTTTTGAACTTATGGATCAAATCTACGACCATTTCGACATTGGCTTCATCCAAACCCGTTGTCGGCTCGTCATAAAACATGTAACAGGGCCCTTGAATCATCGCTCTAGCTATGGCAACCCTTTTCATCATGCCCCCACTCAACTCTTCAGGATATTTATCCAGAACTTCCTCGTTAAGTCTGACAAATTCTACAGCTCTCAAGACTTCTTTATCGATCTCATTTTCTGAGAGTTTTGAATGCATCCGGAGGTAGAGGCTGAGATTCTCCTTGACATTGAGAAAATCAAAAAGGGCATTGTCCTGAAAGACAAATGCGATCTTTTTTTGGACGGCGATAAACTTGCGTTTCGGTAGGGTTAAGACATCTATACCGTCATACCGGATAGTTCCCGAATCCGGTTCAATCAGCCTGACTAGCGACTTGATAAAAACGGTTTTACCCTGTCCGCTGGGGCCGAGAATAACCAGAGTCTCATTGTCATTGATGTCCAGATCGATCCCTTCGAGAACAGGCTTCCCATTAAAGTTTTTACTAAGTTTCCTTACCTCTATCATAGCAATAATCTTGCCAAGTAATAATCAAAAAACACGATAAGAATCGCAGAGACCACGACAGCATTTGTGGCTGCTCTTCCTACACCCAGAGCACCACCATGGGTTCTCATCCCAAAATAACTGCCGACAAGTGCGATGAAAAATCCGTTAACAGCAGGTTTGATCAAATTTCCAAAGTAGAATTCAAACGCTCTATAATTCATCTGCAATCCGCTTAAAAACTCCTTTGGCGAAATCCAGTCCGAGGCTATGGATGCAATAAAAAAAACGCTGAACATGGCAAGGAAATTTGCAAAAATTATGATTATCGGGAGCATGATCATCCCAGCCAGGATCCGCGGCATGATCAGAAATCCGACTGGATCCAAAGACATAGTCTCTAACGCTTCAACCTGTTCAGAAATTTTCATGCTTCCCAACTCCGCTGCCAAAGATGCACCCAGTTTACCAGCCAGGACTAACGACAGAATAATTGGACATAACTCGATGATCGTGCTTTTGAAAATGACGTTGATAACGTACGTCCTGGGTATCAATGCCGAAGACTGATAAGTTCCCTGGATCATAGCGCCCAGTCCCACAAAAATGGATATCACTGTTGCTATAGGGAGTGTTTTAACCAGGAAGACATAAATCTGTTCCGCCACCTGCCTTCGATAAAACCAGATGTGGGGCAATGATTTAATGGAGTCAATGATAAGCTGCCAAGCCTCATATATTGCAGTAAAAAAACCGAGAGTTCTACCACCGACATTCTCAAAGATAATTTTTGTCTGCATATTTGATCCTGGCTCAGGAAATGAAAGCTTTATTCCCGGGTATGATCCGCCTGACTTTCATGTGTTACTCTGCCCGGTTTGGAACAGTATATCATTTTCAAATCTGTGATGTCACGGATACTCAACAGCGTTATTGAGTGATCAGATTGTGTGATGGAAAAAACCGTGAGAAGGGCTGGCGGGTTGCATCGGTTGAGGCTTTCCCTTATCATGGTCCTGGATTTAGTAATAAGGAGGACAGTTATGCCCCATATACAGGCAAAACAGGACACGAATCTACCCCCATACCTTACAGTGAAAATCGCTCCTGTGGATGTGATGCCCGGAGAGAGTTATATCTGTGGTTACGGTGTCGACACCTTAACAGCGGGAGCTTCGTCAAAGAAACACTTTCACGATTGTGATGTGTGGTGGATCATAGTCAACGGGATCGCTCGAGTTCATGAGTCTGGGAATGATATCGAGGCCGGTCCTGGAGACATGATCTATACTCCCGCGGGGGATCTTCACAAAATTGAGGGGATCACTATGGTCACCTATGTTTGGGTGGAAGGGCCTCTCAAAGGGAACAAAAGAAAAGGCCAGCTCCCACCTGACACCTAAAAATCGTGAAACGAGAAACGCAAAACTTAAAAGGGAAAAGACATTTCACGTTTCCTGTTTTACGTTTCAGATGACGGTACGAAAAGGGAGGGCCTTGGATGTATCAATCAAAAATTCATTTTGGTGTAATATGTTTTGTTTTTCTTTTTCTATGCACAAGCGTCTGGATTTTGCCTCAGGAGAAAACACCTCGCTCCAAGTATCTGGAGTATTCCCGTGAGGCAGCGGACGGGATATGGCAAAGCTATGACAGTGTGATCGCACGATGGAAGGAGAATTTTGATCCAGAGAACGTGTTCGGGTATAGACCCCCGGGAGGTATTCTCGAAACAGCTGTGATCTACGCTTTTTTGTCTAGCAAAGAGAATAATTCAGAATACGCCGCACGATCCAAAAAAATCCTGCTCTCTTATGGGGATTTTAGGTCTCTCTATCCCCAATGGGCTGTAAAGAAGCGTCCGGATTACGATAAGAGGCCTCCTGTTTTACCTGATTTTTTCACGGTCATGCGATACATCAGAGCGTATGACCTGCTTTATAGGCAAAATCTTTTCACCCAAGAGGAAAAACAAAAGATCGAGAACGATATCGCAGAAAGCCTGGAGTACCTTCTTCGCACCCAGGAATGGGGTCCGATGAACCGAGCCGCACTCCGGGCCGAATCCTTGGCATGGGCGGTCCGAGCCCTCCCCGACCACCCGGATGCAAAGATTTGGGAGATGCAGAGAAAAGCCATTGGGGATGACAATTGGGGAAACTGGCAGATCGAAGACGCCACGATCTACCATGGCGTCTGGCTCTATGCCCTCAGTGGGTACGCAGATGCCTTAGGGAAACTCACAGAACTGTTTAAGACTCCGGAGATGTACTATTATGCCCATTACTTTCTGAACCTGATGAGCCCAGATGGGATGATTCCTGATTTCGGCGATGCTAACTGGCGATCCAACTGGAACCGATTCCTGGTTTTTTTTGAAACGGCAGCTGCTCAGTACAAAAATCCACAAATGAAGTGGGCCGCAGCGATCATTGCGGAAAAATTCATCAACTTTTCTGCTCCCAATCCCAGCGTCGGGCTGGGCTATATGCTCCTCGATTGTTACCGTTGGGCTGATGATAACATTCCTGTGATCCCTCCTAAAGGTCAGTCCCAGGAGGTCATGGAAGATGTCCAGGGAAAAAAGATCGTCTTCCGGAATGGCTGGGATAATCGAGCCACATACCTCCTTCTCAACTACAGGGATGAAGGCGATGGAGGACTGAACTTCAGGGACTACCTGAGAGATACGATCCCTGTCGAGGAAGAAAAAATGACTCATGGCCATGCGGACGAGAACAGCATTGTGCTTCTAATGTCAGGGGGCTCTGTACTTCTTCATGACGGAGGATACAGAGACTTCATGCCCAGCGGTCCCTTCGGTGCTTATCGACAGGACTATTTCCACAACAGGCTTTGTGTGCGGACCGGAAAGGTCTGGATGGGCCAAGAAGAGGGCGAACAGAGGTACAGCATCCCCGGGGCAATCCCTGGACAGCCTGTTCTCGATTTCCTGCACAATGCTGGCTCTTACCGGATTGTCCGCACACAAAAGGTAGATTTTCTGACATTGCCAGATCTCGACTACAGCAGGACACGACTTTTCGATGACAATATGGGATATGAATGGGACCGTGTCATTACATATATCAAAGAACCCGGGATTTTTGTGGTGTTTGATATATTCAAATCACGAAAAGAGGAATATTTCACTCTGTCGAACCTCTGGCACACACGGCAAATCGTCGAGCAGGGAGAGCACTGGTATGATACCGTCTACGACAGAATGCAGAAAAATACGCTTTCAACGGACCAACATCTGGCTATCGTCTTTCCATCGACCCACTACAGACTAGAGGGTGTTGAGAAGGAAAAGAGGCATTATCAAGAGGAATGGCTCATCCACCAGACTACAGCACAGCATTTCGAACTCGGAGAAACCGTGGGATTTATTACTGTTCTAATCCCTCATAAGGCCACCGTTTCCGCACAAAGCTTGGCGAACAAAATCCAACTCCTCTCAGCGGACCTCCCTAAAAATGGCATGGGCGTAAAAATATCTGATGGAGGAAAGACTTATTACATAGGTGTAAAGAATGACCTCCGCATGGATATGACCCGGGATTGGAGGCGCCCCCGCTACACATATGAATCGGGAAAGATCCGTTTTGGAGATATGGAGACCAATGGAGATCTTGTCTTTTATATTTTAGAAGGAAATATGCTGGACTACACGATCGTCAATCTGACCAGAGCAGTGTTCGATAACAGGGTTCTTGTGGACCCCAAACCATCATTTTTTGGTCTGGCATTCGATGGGAGCCCACCGGATAGAACGGGAGTTGGAAAACTGCGCTATTGGCGAGATAAGATCCAAATACATCAGTGATTCTATCCCGCTTTATAAAAAAATCGAGATGAATATTCTGGAAAGCAGCATAAATTGGCCTGAACTTCAGATCAAAAGATAACAAAGATCAAATACTCGATTGTTGTTTATCAAATGCTTTTTTCTGCAAATCTTTAGCTTGGAGTATTAATTCCTGGAGTTTGACAAGAATGATCCTGACTTTAATGTTGAAGAGTTTTCTCTTCCCTTCCTGCTGGGATTGAAAGTGTTTCTGCAGATAGAATGTGATTTCATCTGAAGTCAACCAGCTTTTCATGTTTTCATCTTCGAGGAGTTCGCTTTTCAACAGCTCGAATTCCTGACTTTTTACGAGGATGTGGCGCTTTTCGACTATCTCCTCACGCCACTTGACAAATTCTTCAGAGGCATACTCAGGCAGGGGGCCAAGAAGTTTTCTCGCATTTTTTAAAGCCTCTTGGTAGAAGATTTCTCCAGATTTTACAAAATTCCGGGCCCTGTAATACTCGGCAGAATTGAAGGCCACTCCCTCTTCTAACAGATTGCCAAAGATCCTCAAAGCAGTTCTTACTTCCTCAAAACTCTTCGACGCGTTGGGAAATATTTGTGCCTCTGCAAATTTTTCCATCGTATACACCATATATTATTTTGCTAAACGTTATTTTTAGTGCTCTTTTACACTCTAAAAAGATACGTCTTCAAATAGCACAAGTTTCTATTTATATATCACAGCTTACAAATTCAGTCAAAAATGGATAGCTGCAAGCTTTCTAAATCTTTTTGGGGAACCAGGGAAAAAACGCGTTCGTTCTTTTCGCATAAGCTTCAAATTCTGCGTTTCCTGCGTATTTCTTCTCGAGCATTGCTACTCCAGAGACACGTAGAAGCAAAAACGTGATCAAGAGAGGGCTGATGATGGTGGTCCAACCATTTTCCACAGACAAGGATATGAGAAAGAGCCCCCACCACATGGCAGCCTCTCCAAAATAGTTGGGATGACGTGTGTATTTCCATAAACCTGTCGTTATAATCTTACCCTTATTCTCTGGCTTTTTTTTGAACAGCTTCAACTGATAGTCTCCCACCGCTTCAAAGATAAACCCGACACCCCACACACCGACCCCAAGAAAGTTCAAAAGGGATAGATCTGGTCCGCCTGAAAAATTGACAAACACGATCGGAAGGGAAATGAAAAAAAGGAGAACGCCCTGAAGCATAAAAACCTGGAAATAACTCCGGAGCACAAACCAGCGCCCCCACTCTTTGCGCCATTTAGCATAACGGAAATCTTCTCCCCTGCCTCTATTCCGGATGGCAATATGAATAGCCAATCGCATCCCCCAAATGAGGACCAAACCAGAGAGCAAAACATGTCGCATAGTCCAGCCCTCTTTGAGAAAGAACGTCAGAACCGCCACGCCGATAAATCCCAACCCCCAGGCAATATCCACGATAGAGTTGTTCTTCTTTCTCAATGCAAAGAGAAAGACAATTGTCATGTACAGAAAGACAGCAAAAATCGTAAAAAGAAAAAATCTAACCATAAAAAGCTCCGGATATTGTTCGGGAATTCTAAAGGATTAAAGATAATAGTTCAACCCGCTTATGGGAGCAAGAGACTATTCGATCGTCTTCTCAAGCTGCAGATAGTTCAAGACACTTGCAGTGACATCTTTAACTGCAAGCGAGATCGTGTAGTCACCAGGATCGACGTACATTTCAGCAATGTAAGGATAGGAACTTCTAAGGGCCTCTTCATAATCTCGAAAAGGGATTTTTATATCTTCGGTTAATTCATGACAGGGCGAGAAATGGTTTTGCGAATCCTTTAGGGCAATGTAGACTTTTATTCTTCCGATGTATTCATTCTCTTGAGAATACAGGGTTAAGTTTTTTATGGGGATAAGGATTTTCAAATTCAAGCAAAGTTTTTTGGTTTTCTGCAGGGGTTCAACAGACATGACCTGCGCCATGACGTGCATAGGATTATCCATACGCTGCAGGAACAACCGGGAATACACAGACTCTCTGATCTTTTCTTCAAGAGAGACTCTCAGGTAACCATGACGTACGCGCACATCATACTTTTCCGCAACACCAACAAGTTTAACTTCAATGGAATGATATTTCCCCTCCACCTTATCAGGGGATACATAGCCAAGGGAGTAGTAAAACTGAAGATCATCACTCATCTTCTCCAAGCCCGCAGCAATAGCATTGGTGTTCAGGATCGAGACACCTCCTGTCTCATTGGCCATGAGCTTCAGAGCATCGTTCTGTACTCTTGATGTCGCTCTCATCATCCCTGATCCTTTAGAATAAGTATCCCACCCAGCACCCTTATCTGCTGTTAGGACCGCAGCCTCAAGACCTCTAGCATTTATCGGATACAGGGAGATCTCACTGGCATTGCATCTTGCTGTCAGCTCTTTAAAGATATTTGTGGCATCATAGTTCATGGCTTCGGCTCTGGCGTTTCCGGTAGGAAAAGCATTATCGATGTAGCCAAAGACTTCATCTCCGGGATTCAAAGGCAATCCATCGCTCACGTATATCAGCATTTTTTTGCCCTCTATGCCTGTTATATGATCGATGAATGCGCTCAAGGATTTCAGAGAGTAGCTCAGATCATTGTTTTCAGCTTCCACATAATTTCTCGCATAATTCATGGCCTGCCCAAAGGATTCGTATCTATTATCTCCTCTTCTAAACTCTGAAACCATTCTGTTGAGCTCTTTTTTCATGTCTTCTTTTGTTCTTGCCCGGAGGAGAGATTGACCTGAACGTTTTTTAGCCTTTTCAAAAGCAGCACGAAGCTGTCCTTGGTTGGATGTGAATTCCTGGAGGATTTCCAGCTTTTGCCCTAGACAGACAACCATGCCTTCATTACTCTCATTTTGCGGCGTAAAGTTGTTCTGGATAAAAGTTTCTAACTTTTTTACACTCCAGTTTCTGTTCATGGGATGGAGATGCCAGTTGTCAAAATAAAAAATAATCTTATTTTTGAATTGCGGAGACTCAATCGGCAATGGCCGTGATGGAGGAGGAACGTCTTTCTCTGGTTCA
The DNA here is from genome assembly GCA_964640835.1 of uncultured Eubacteriales bacterium. Taxonomy (GTDB): domain Bacteria; phylum Acidobacteriota; class Aminicenantia; order Aminicenantales; family Aminicenantaceae; genus WTAW01. The sequence goes on along the minus strand of CAZXJE010000005.1, from coordinate 8,170 downwards.
GGAGGAGGAACGTAGACCTCCAGACTTTTGACCTCATAAAAATTCGTCAGCCGCATGCGCAAATTATCTTCATATATCTCAAAATTTTCCGGCTTAAGGCCTGTCACCCGATTGCCATCTTTATCCGTCACCACCACACTCGCGTTGGTCACTGTTACTTCCACTTCATATGCTGGTTTCTGGATTTCCTGCTTTTGTTGAAACAGAATTTTTCTGTACGGCCTCGCTGATAGATTTAAAAGAACGAAAGCCAGAGCAAAAATAAAACAATAAAAGAGGATTTTTTTACCCATCATTTTCCTCATGTGTTTTAATCACTCATTTATTCATGATAGCCCAAAGAAATATGTGATCCAAAGGTATTTTACCACAATAAAAGAGTGAATCCCCAAAAAAAAAGAGGCTGGCACCGGTTTAAGGTGCCAGCCTCTTCTCCGCTCTGCAGCTAATCAGAATCTGATTCTAGCTCCGACGTAAAACCTCATGGGCATCAAGATTTCCAATGCCTGTTTGTAGTCCCAGGATTTGTCGTTTCGTGCATACTGAATGTCAAGAACACCTTGATTATTTGTAAGATTGTAGATGTCACAGAAGAACTGGAGAGAAGCTGTTTGCATGAGCCGAAATGTGTAATTGAGCTTCAGATCGATCTGATAATAACCAGGAGCCATTTCCTGTCCAGTTTGGACAAAATCGGTTTCTTCTTCATTCAGAGGCCAGTTGTAGTAGATGCTGTAACGTCCTGGCAGAAAGTCATAGGATTCGGTGAACACTATCCCTGAGACCCAGTAGAACAGGGCACCGATATCCAGGCCAAATGGAGTTCTGTAGGTGCCGAACAATTTGATCTTATGGGGAATGGTTCCAGGAGTTGGTCCCATCATCCAGGAATTCCTGGGGTCGAGGATGATAAAGTCGCCCTGAAGGTCTGCATTTCCATCGGACTGGCTGTTTCCCTTTGCATATTTGAAGGAATACTGAGCAACTGCAAATGAACCTCCTGACCACCGCTTCGAGACCTCGAAGTCTAAGCCGTAAATGTCTCTCTTCGCTCCAATGAGGTTGGAAAGGAAGTAGTTCGCCGGTCCGGTGGGACCTTCTGGTCCGTATCCAAAATCCTCAAACGAAAGGTCAAGATGTCCCCAGGTGGGATCGCCTTCATAGTGTTCAACATAGGTAAACAGGTCGTAGTCTTCGATGATATTCCGGTCTTGGCGGAAATAGCCTTGGGTGGAAAAAACAAGGCCATCTCCCACTTCGATTTCATAAGTCATGGAGAATTCATGGGCGAAAGTGTCTCTCGTGGCCGGAGTCCAGGAACAATCCCTGTATTCGGCTGACCCGCGGACCCGGTAGGTGTACCAATCATTGTTGAGCCACATCTGTTCAAGGGTGATCGATCCAGAGATGTTTCCTCCGAAGTGGATCATGCCAAAGGGGACGGGGTCGGAGAACTGTCCGTAAAAGAGCGTCAGCTTTTGTGTGCCTCTTCCTCCGATATTCCAGACAAAACCAATCCTGGGCAGAAATCTTAAAGGCATCTTAATAATTGGGGTTGATTCGGAGTCATAATAATTGTGTTTTTCGATCCGAACACCGGCATTGATGGTGTAGTAATCGCTGATCCTCCAGTCATCCATCAAATATCCCATATAACGTGACGCATGAACCTTGTTCACACCTCTTCGGTCTGTAGCGATTCTCCAGAAGTTCAATCCCGCCTCATTCTGATCTGTGAACGTGGCCGTCTCCAATTCCCAACGTTCGACAACACCATCTCCATTGAGATCATAAAACTCAGAGGTGGAACCCCAGTTGTTGTTCAAATAAGGAACGAGACGCTCGTCCATCTCGCTCGTTGGAAAGATTCCCCAATCGAGGAGGTCTCCGAGCGTAGCTCCACTATACATCGAAGCCACAGACGAACGATTCTCTCCAAAATGATAGTAACCCTCATCCTTGTCATACTCATTGGACCAGAGAATTCCTCCCTTTAATCGATGGTTCCCGCGATACCACTCTACAGAAGCGCTTAACTGATCACGTGTGTTTTTGTCATCATTCGCGCTTGGAAAACCCCCAGAAGTGTACTGCTCGATGGGCGGATAATCGTCCATCTTGTAGTATAAGCTGTCCGGGATTCCTGCATCAGGATAACGGGGACCGCGAACATAGTTCCTGACATAACGGCCATAGCGGGCATCGACGATGACATTGTCTCCGAAGACCCTCTGGTAATAAACACTCCAGGTATTGTAATCGTATTCCTGCAACTGCTGACGGACTTTAATAGTGTTTGGATCACGATCGCCTTGGGCATCATATGTGTCGAGGAAATACATAAAAGAGAAGGAATCATTCGTTGACAGACTGAATGTGAGTTTGCCAAAAAGGCCATACCGTTTCTGCTTATAGTCCACTTCCTCACGGGTTGAGGAGGCGGACTCGGAAAGCGGGAACTCGCGTGCGTTGTTTCTGTACTGGGCTGAAAGGAAGAACCACATCTTATCCCTGATGAAAGGGCCTCCCAAAGTAGCCGCTGTGTCATACTGATTGTCTTTAAATCCCTCGAGCATGGTGGGATCATCGGCGTTATCGTATTCACCCCCTCCGTAGTCCAACCATAGACTTTCGGGCTGCATATAAAAATTCACTGAACCTGAAAATCTGTTTCCTCCTGATTTGGTCACGATGTTTCCGACAACTCCTTTTCCTCCACCGTACTCAGCCGGCACACCAGAGGTCATGAGCTCCTGCTCCTGGATGACTTCATTGTTAAAAGTCATCAGGGCTGTTTGAGAAGCCAGCCCAGTGATGTTCATTCCATCGAGGAAATAGAGGTTGTCTCGCGAACCTCGTTTGCCTCCTCCTGTTCCTGAATCCGCTCCCTGGAGACCACGGTCATAGTAATTCTGACCTCCTTTACCGGCTGGATCTTGAGGCAAATCCCTGCCCCCTGAGTTGGGAACGATGTTAACTCCGGCCGCCAGCTGAAGATACCCGACAAAATCCCTGGCTATGGGCAGCGACTCTACCGTTTCATGCGTGACGTGTTCTGCGATCACCGATTTTGTCGTATCGACAGCAGGAGAAACAGCCGTAACAGTGACTTCTTCTTCGATCGTCGCTGGATTTAGTTCAACCTGAAGAATAGTTTGTCTATCCAGAGAAATGTCGATCGCTTCAGAAACTTTAGCTTGGAATCCTTCTATGCTTGATTTGAGTTCATACGCTCCTGGAGTCAGATTCACAAATAAAGCTTCTCCGAGCATGTTTGTGATCAACGATCTTGTTCCCATTATAGCTGGACTGGAAAGGGACAAAGCCACACCCGGTATAACATTACCTTCATCATCGATGACTATGACCTTAAGAGTTCCAGTTCGCGTTTGTGCAGTGATCAGCGATGCGACGATCAGAAAGATAAACAGGGAAATTGTTAAACGTTTAATGTTTTTACTCATATACTTATTCTACCCCCTTCTCCCGAATTCCCGGGAGAACATGACTTTGTGCTCCAATACGATTCATTGAATCACTTTGTCATTGATTAACGCTCAGGAATCAAAACCTTGCAAGTCGTCTTGATCCCATACTTTGTGCCGTACGATTGTTGACATGCTTCCTGGCGCATCACCCCCTTTTGGTAAGTTTTTTCAAAACAAGAGTGTGTTAGTAATTCGAAACTTTGGATTTTAAAATGGAATTTCCCCCATGCTTATCACGATAAGATTATTCTAATCAATCCATGAATATGCAAAATTCATGCCATAATAACAGAAGGGATAACTTTACTATTATCAATAAAATAACAGAGATTCGAATTGTCTTTTATTTAAAAATATCCAATTTTTTGGTTTTTATCCAATAAATTGGATTCTCCAATGAGATGTCATTGTATGCTCGCCAACATCTTTTTAGCCAGTGTGGCTTTATCGGATTCGGGTGCAAGTTCTATGACTTTGCCAAAGTTTTTCTTGGCTTCTTCCATTTGGCCTTTGTTCAGATTTGCCAAAGCCAGCTGATAATAGGCATCAACATAATTGGGGTCAAACTTCAAGCTTTTCTCCAAATACTCAATGGCCAGATCTATTTGACCGTTTTTAAATAAAAGAATACCGATGTTATAAAACAATCCCTTATCTTTGATTGAGCTCTCATCGAGTTGATTAAAGTATTTCATCCCCTCTTCAAGGTTGCCTCTTTCCAAATATATAGCACTGAGGTTGATCAGTGTGTCCTGAGATTGGGGTTCTTTTGTCAGCATGAGATTGAAGTATTCTATGGCTTTATCTAACTCATTGAGTCTGTAATAACAGAGCGCGATTTTATCATACAACTGATTGATATCAGGGTGTTCTTCCTGAACTCTCAGATACTCTTCTAAAGCAGCTGTATATTCTTTTTGTTCGTACAGAGCATCTCCTCCTTTTAAGGGTGATTCGGGAATGGGAGAGAGGCTCACATCGATGGATGGATTTTTTTTGACGGCAGAGAGTTCTACTCTTAGATTCAGTGGTTCATATCCCTCCGCGAGAAAACCAACCGTCCAAGTGCCAGGTCGAAGATTGCTCTTCCTCCAGGTCCCCTTTTTATCCGTTGTCAGTTCAAATGTTGTTTTATCTTCGGCAAATACACAAATCACCTTAGCGCCTTCTATCGCCATTCCATCCTTTGATTTCACCACCCCGGTTACAGTCGCAAAGACCTGAGAATACAGAGAGCAAGGATAAAGGATGACAATGCATAGGATGATGATCATGATAACGCTTGATTTTTTACTCATTTCTCCTCCCATAAATTCACATTGCTGACTTTAAAAATAAAAGTATAATCGTACGTCACATCTTCTACTCTTATGGGTAATAATACCTGTATTGTTTTCCCAATATAATTTTTTGCGCTGTTTAAAAACTCTTGCGGATCTCCCCCCCTTTGGGAACTGGGTAACAGAGGTTTTCTTTCCCAGCGCCCTGACCACAAAGGCTTTTCAATCCAAGCTTCATCAGCAAATGACATATAATCCACAGGATAGACAAAATCCTTGAGCGTTGATTTTTGTTCAATAGCACTCGGTATTTGGTGTCTATTCCTCTGTGAATATTTGACACCGGCATGTATGATCTTATGAGAGTCGCCTTTTTCACAAACATAGACAGCTTCATTCCATATAATTTTCATTGGCGAATTCGTTTTATTCTCGAGAAGGAATTCAAGCATTGTAATGGAGGGTAACCACAATATTTTTATCATTCCGTCTTCAAATGTGTATGTGTAACCCTCTTCCTCAGTTGTTGACATCTTTTG
>CAZXJE010000005.1:0-2763 GCA_964640835.1 uncultured Eubacteriales bacterium | reverse complement strand
TTGATCGGTTTCTCAGGATGTGTTTCATCGATGGGCGTATACTCTGGATTGCCGAAGAGGGCAGCGGTGGAGGAGAAGATCATCCTGTTACAACCATTCTCCTTCATGACGTCGAGAAGCACGAGTCCTTTCACCACATTCGTTTCAAAAAAGATCTGTGGATGTTTCATCGAGAATTCGACCGTGGCTTCTGCGGCAAAATGCATGACTGTCTCGATATGAAAATCGTGAAAGAGCCTGCTTAGAAAGAATCTATCCCCTATATCTCCCACAAATAAAGTGGCTTCAGGAGAGACAGCCTCTCTGTGCCCTTCTTGGAGGTTGTCTATAACTATAACTTCATGATCTTGCCTGAGAAGCTCCTCCACGCAGATGGACCCGATGTATCCTGCTCCACCTGTAACTAAGATCGCCATCTAAATACTCCTCAATTCTTACTCGGGGATACCCATCTCTTTGAGAAGATATTCCACGCCTCCGAATTTTTGAGTCACCCAGAGGACGTATCGGATATCCACTCCGATCGAGCGGCTGTAGGAGGCACTCCATGCATAGTCATTGATGGTAGCCTCCCACGCACGGTCAAAATTCACTCCAACGAGCTGTCCTCGTGCATCGAGTACCGGACTACCGGAATTCCCTCCAGTTGTGTCCATGTCGTATAGGATGCACACAGGGACACTTTTTGAATCGGAGTGAGCAAAACGGCCAAAGTCCTTCGCTTTGTACAATTCGAAGATCTTCTCCGGCGTATCAAAGGGCTCTTCCCCTGTCGATTTTTCCAAGACACCATCGAGGGTCGTAACGGGTTTATATTGGACAGCATCCATGGGTTTGTATCCCCGGATGCGTCCAAAAGTTAATCTCAGTGTTCCGTTTGCATCGGGGATAAAATCTTTTTTGAGATACTCCTGCTTCACATCAAGAAGCTGGGCATAAAGTTGGTCATAAAGACCCTTACGAGCCTTATCCGTCTCTTTTTGGAGCAAATAGGTGGGGTAAAGGTCCGCAGCCAATTGGATAAAAGGGTCCTTCATATTCATGAGCTCTTCTGTTGATTGAGTGAAGGCCTTTTTCAAGACTGACTCGTCGTTGAGTTTTGTCTTGGAACAAGCATCTTCGATAAACCTATCGATAGCTTTTTCTGGGTCTTTGTCCTTTATAATGGCCTCTACGGCGGGAATTTGAAACTTACCTGGAAGACGGGCAGCTCTTTTTAGCATCTCCTTGAGGATGGCTTTTCCCGTGGGCTCAAAGTAATTTTTGAGGGACAGGAACAATCTCTGTTTTGTACGGGAAAAATTGCGATCCATATAAGCAGATTCTCGCTCCAGGTCCGGCTTGGCGCGTTCGATGCTCGCTTCATATGTTGTACACCCGCATAATGTCAAAATTGCGCTGCGTCCGAGATAGTTAAGGATCAACTCATACTCGGCCCTCTCACGCTTGTCTTCAGCGATCTCCCCCATCCTTTTTATAAGATCTCCATATTTGGCTGCGCGGCTTTCATCAGCCAAGATATATTTTTGGAGCTCTTTTTCCTCCTCTCTTTTATTCTTGACCAAGTCGAGCCGCTTCATCCCTTTGAGTTTTCCCTGGTAATTTTTCATGGTATTGGAGAGACCTTTTTTGCGTGAGAGATGCTTAAGTGTTATCCCTCGATCTCCCTCTCCCATCTTTTCCATAAGGGCGATCTGCCATCCATACCAATCCACGACATAGGGCATTCGAATTTCTTCATCGTATGCCCAGAAATGAGAGGTCTGATGCCGGTATGTTCTTCCAGGATATCCCAACATGAAGACAAAATCTCCCTCATTCACTCCATTGGCGTTGACCTGAAAAAAGCGTTTGGGACGAAAAGGGATATTCTTGAACGAGTGATCTGCGGGAGAACCATCAGGGGCCACATAAGCACGCAAGAACGAAAAATCTCCTGTGTGCCGCGGCCACATCCAGTTGTCCACATCGCCACCGAATTCTCCGATCGAACGAGGTGGGACATAGACAAGTCGAATATCTTTGAGGTGTGTGTAAAGGAAGAGCACATAAGACTTCCCGCTGAACATCTCAGAAACCTCAGCTCGTTTCCCTGGATTCTTCTTTTCCGTTTTCGCGACAATCTCTTTTTTTCTCTTCTCAATGGCCTTGGTCCTCTCTGCACGGTCCATGTCCTCTTTAACAACACTTAATACTTCTTGGGAAACATCCCGGAAGGATTCAGTGATGCGAGCTGTCATCCCTTTTGCGGGGATCTCTTCTGAACGATCCTTTGCGAGAAAACCATATTTGATGTAGTCATGCTCTTTGGTGCTGGCCGCTTGAACCGGCCGGTAAGCCACATGATGGTTGGTGACGATCAATCCATCGGGAGAAACAAATGACCCTGTTGCACCCACTTGGACTACCGCATAGATCAAACTCAGGTCACTGGGAGAAAAGATCTCATCAGGAGATATTTCCAGACCCTTAGCATTCAGGTTTAATTTGTGTATCTCGCTTATGGGCCACATCCCCTCATCTGCGAAATAAATTTGCGTGAGCAACGCAAAAAAAGTGATAAGAAAAAAAGTGACCAAACCCCGTTTTTTCATGAACCTCTCCTTTTTACACGGATGGAATAGATTGTAATTCAACACTCCCAATTTATCAAACCCCAAGTTTATATGGCAGCATTTCCAAATCCGTGACGTCGTGAATACTGAATGGCGTTATTGAGTGATCAGATTGTGTGATGGAAAAAACCGTGAGAAGGGCTCTAGG
>CAZXJE010000004.1:31429-33571 GCA_964640835.1 uncultured Eubacteriales bacterium | reverse complement strand
CTTGAATTTCTCGAGATTCGAGATAAAAGCTTCGATTACAGAAATAGCTTTTTAGATGCTATCCAAGGAATGTTTTGGAAAAATAAATTTATCTATTCATTTGCTTTCGATTCTCCCTCTAAAATGAATAAGCTCTCTATTATAAAATGGCCGTTTCAATGCATTCTTTATTTGGAGGAGAGAAAAGTACAGAAAAGAGAGCTTTATAATCTTAACTTGTCGCAATCGTTCAGTGATAGAGATGCTGTGCATGAAGACACCATTCGAAAGGGTTATCTTTCTTATTATCTTGCGTTTCTCAAGGAATTCAGGCAGATGAGAGAAATCTTAGCGCTGGCAGATATACCCCAAAAGAGGCTCGATAAAAAAGATTTGGAAAAGCTGAAAGCCTTAGGTTATATAGATGACTAGAGAATTCCTTGTTGTGAGCCTAAATCCTAAAAAAGAATTCTTTGTTCCGGTATTGCAATATTAGGAACTTTCAGTTCCGAAATTTTCTGTTCCTTTTATTTTCCAACCGACCTCTTCTAGTAAAGTAGAGATATTTTAAATTAAAAACGACAGTTTATCAGGGAGGGATTTGCGCGTAATAACAGTTAATCACATTCAACATAAGCGTGATCGTCTAGAGACAAATTGGCACATTTTTCGCAATTATTTAATGTGAAAATAGAAGACATGAATCAAAATTCTGAATAAGGAGAATCGAAATGAAGGTCATGCCGCTACATGATAGAGTTCTTGTAAAGAGAATCGAAAAAAGCGAAGTGAAGAAAGGTGGGATCATCATCCCTGACTCAGCCAAAGAAAAATCCATGGAGGCAGAAATAATAGAAGTGGGAAAAGGGCGTCGCACTGAAGAAGGCAAATTGATTGCTCCTTCTGTGAAGAAAGGAGATAAAGTTCTTATTGGGAAATATAGCGGAACAGAGGTCGAAATCAATGGAATTGAACACCTTATTATCCGCGAAGATGAGGTTTTGGCAAAAATCGCTTAATTAGGAGATAAGGAGGAAAAATGGCTAAACAAATAACAACAGGTGAAAACGCCAGACAGTCATTATTAAAAGGCGTGAATACACTTAGCAACGTGGTCAAAGAGACCCTTGGACCTCGGGGAAAAAACGTTATCCTAGAGAAAAAATGGGGTTCACCGACGAGCACTAAAGATGGTGTTACCGTAGCAAAAGAAATTGAACTCAAAGATCCTCTTGAAAATATAGGCGCTCAGCTCGTTAAAGAAGTTGCTTCAAAAACATCAGATGTTGCCGGAGATGGGACAACGACAGCCACTGTTTTGGCTCAATGTATATTTGCTGAAGGATTAAAGTATGTGACATCTGGTGCAAATCCCATGCTCATAAAAAAGGGAATTGATCAGGCTGTTGAGAATGTAGTAGAGGAGCTTAAAAAAATGAGTAGGGAGGTCAGTGGAGAAATGATCGCTCAGGTAGGGGCAATCTCTGCCAATAATGATGAATCCATCGGAAAGACCATTGCCGAGGCGATGGATAAAGTTGGTAAGGATGGTGTCATTACTGTGGAAGAGGCTAAAGGTCTAGAGACAACCATGGAGATTGTCGAAGGTATGCAGTTCGACAGAGGATACCTTTCACCCTATTTCATCACTGATCCGGAAAGGATGGAATGTGTCTTGGAAGATCCACTAATCCTTCTCCACGAGAAGAAAATCAGCAACTTAAGAGAGTTTCTCCCCCTACTGGAGAGCGTGGCCAAGATAGGTAAGCCTCTCCTGGTGATTGCCGAGGATGTCGAGGGCGAAGCTCTTGCTACCCTTGTTGTCAACAAACTTAAGGGGACTTTTAGTTGTGCCGCGGTCAAAGCTCCAGGATTTGGTGATAGGCGTAAGGCAATGCTGGAGGATATCGCAATTCTAACAGGGGGTAAGGTAATTACCGAGGATATCGGAGTGAAGCTTGAAAATGTAAGCTCTGATTGGCTGGGTGAAGCTAAAAAAATCGTTATAGATAAAGATGATACGACGGTTGTTGAAGGGCAAGGCAATAAAGATGATATCCAAGCCCGGATCAAGCAGATGAGAACTCAGATTGAGGATACGACGTCTGACTATGACCGAGAAAAACTCCAGGAAAGACTGGCCAAAATGGTTGGAGGTGTGGC
>CAZXJE010000004.1:0-31329 GCA_964640835.1 uncultured Eubacteriales bacterium | reverse complement strand
TGGAGGTGTGGCGTTGCTGAGATGTCAAAAAATCCTTGATGGATTGAAGCTTGATGGCGACATTCAAATCGGCGTCAGGATCGTGAGGAGAGCAGTGGAAGAGCCTTTGCGCCAGATTGCAGACAATGCAGGATTTGAAGGTTCCATCGTTGTCGAAAAAGTCAAAGAGCTGGATCAGGATATGGGATTCAATGCACTGACTGAAAAATACGAAGACGTAGTTAAATCCGGAGTGCTCGATCCGACAAAGGTAGTCCGCATTGCCCTCCAGAATGCTGCGAGCATCTCAGGTCTGCTCTTGACCACTGAGGGAGTAGTATCAGAAATACCTGAGAAAGAGAAAGAGCCTAAATACCCGCCACCGAGTGAGATGTATTAGTATGGTTAATTGGTGAGTACAAAAAGGATGTTTTGTGCATCATCAATCTAACAGGAGAAATATTAGTGAGAAACCTCAAGCATTTGTATGAGAAAGAGAGAAAGAGGTCAGGTTTTTTTGTACTTAGGGAAACAAAAAAAAGGAAATACCAGAGATTTAAAAAGAAAAGATTCGATTTGTACTAGTTGAGTACACTAAAAAATTTAAGGACCCATAAAATGCTGCAGGCGATTAAATCAAAAGATCACATCTCACATCAAAAAGAGAGAAAAACAAAGCAAGCCACCTGTTTTTGTTGTAAGAAAAGATATAGTGCAGGAAAAAATCAACACCCTAAATACTCTATTTGCCCTGTTTGCAAAAAGTATAAAGAAGAATTTGAAAGAGGTGAGTTCTGGGTTGATTGTGCATTGCTCCTCCCAAAAAGAGGTTTTTCACGTGGGAATTAAGTACGCTGGACTCAGGGCTAATATTCTACAGAAGATAATTTATCAGCAAAGAACAGAAAATTAGAATTCTCTATGATCACATATGATTAAGAATGAAAGCAAGAACTAAAATGAACATAACCTTCTGTGAATTCTTTCAATTGGTCTGTGGAGACACTTAGTTATGAAGATTGCGCTGCTATTTAGCTCTAAGGATGGAATGAGAGAGTCTCTCGATCGCCTGCAATCTGAAAGATCTAGCGATGATTGGTCAGAACCTCCCCCCGACAATTTTGCAGAATGTGACTCTGTTGAGACTATCGAAGCGATTATAAAATCGCTTGAAGAACGACATAAAGTTTTTCCTATCGAATCGGATGAGTTTGCATTCGATAATCTCAGAAAAGTTGAGCCTGATCTCGTCTTCAATATTTCCGAACGTCTTATGGGGCCTAACCGGGAATCGCATATCCCTGCCCTCTGTGAAATTCTCAATTTGCCTTACACTGGTTCAGATCCCCTGACTCTTGGTATTTGTTTGGATAAATCACGAACAAAAGAAATTCTTTCCTATAATCAAATTCCAAATCCGAAATTTCTGGTTGTGGAATCTTCTGTATGTATTTCTTCTGATATTGAATTGCCTGTCATTGTTAAGCCTCTCTACGAGGGATCGAGTAAAGGTATTCGTAACAATTCTGTCGTCTGGAGCAGAAATGACATGTGTGACAGAGTAGAGGAGGTTATATCGGAATATAAGCAGCCTGCAATTATTGAGCGATTTTTAAGCGGACGTGAATTCACAATCGGTGTATTGGGGAACTATCCCTGGCAAGAGATTCTTCCTATTGTGGAAATTGACCATATTCAACTTCCAAAAGAAGCGTGTCCTATATATTCCTACGAAGCCAAATGGATTTGGGATATACCTGAAAATCCTTTGAAAATTTTTAAATGCCCGGCAGATATCTCTGAAAATTTAAGGATTTTAATTGAGGAATTAGTCAAAATTACTTGCAAAATTCTACGAATAAGAGATTGGTGCCGCATAGATGTGCGCCTTGATGAAAAAGGTACACCAAATATTTTAGAGGTCAATCCTCTGCCCGGAATTCTCCCCAATCCAGATGACAATTCTTGTTTGCCGAAGGCAGCTAGAATTGCTGGTTATTCTTATTCAGAACTTATTCATCGAGTAGTGGATGAGGCTTTGATCAGATACAAACTAAGAAAGGTCGGTACATCAATTAAGGGACACAAAGATGATCGAAAAAAACAATATGTCTATTATAATCGTCTACAACGAATTCAACGCACTCTCTAGATATAGCACTGAAAGCGCATCTGAAAAAGCTGTGGAACAAACTGCTCAAGATGTTCTGTCGGCGCTGACAGACTTGGGGTATATGTCATTCCTATTCCCACTGAGAGACAACATCGGCAAATTTATGCATTGGCTACAAGATGCGAAACCAGACCTGATTATTAATCTATGTGAAGGATTCAAAGGCATTCCCCAGTTAGAGCCAAATGTTGCAGCGGTGTATGAACTGCTTGGAATCGTATACACAGGGAACAACTCAAAAGTTTTAGGCATATGTCAGGACAAATATATGACTAAAACCATTCTTAATTCTTATGGGCTTCCAACACCTCGGTGCCTACTTATAAATTCTACTGACCAGATTGCTGAAATGGAATTTCCTGTCATCGTTAAACCAAATAACGAAGATGGAAGTTTAGGAGTTGGAATAAATGCAGTTATTTTTAACAAGGAGGAGCTCCGGGAGAGAGTTGAAAGAATTATTAACAACTATGAACAACCGGCCCTCGTTGAAGAATATATCGCCGGAAGAGAATTCAATATTGCAATTTATGATACTTTTGAACCTATAGCACTTCCTGCATCTGAGATAGATTTCTCAGGGATGCCCGATGGAACTCCAAATATCTGTTCCTATGAGGCGAAATGGTACGAAGATAGTGTTCTGTTCATCGGTTCGCCCCCAATTTGTCCAGCCCGAGTAGATCACTATCTGATGGAGAAACTTCAACAAACTGCGCTAGAAGCATTTCAAGTTTTGGGTTGCAGGGATTATGCCCGGGTCGATTTTCGGGTTGCAGATGACGGGACGATTTTCATACTCGAAGTTAATCCCAACCCAGATATAAGCAGATCAGCTGGTTATGCCAGGGCACTAGCTGCTGCTGGCATTGATTATCAAGATTTCTGGCAAAACATAATAGAAAAAACATTAAGGAGGAAACAACAATGATTCGAAGGATGTATGCATCAGATCGGGATCCGGTTCTCAGAATTCTTCATTCCACAAAAATGTTTACGCCGGCCGAATTGGATCTTGCGACAGAACAGATAGATATCTATCTAAGCTGCACAAAACAGTCAGACTATTCAATTGTCGTTCTTGAAGGTGAAGATTTTGAGGTTAAAGGATACATGTCTTTTGGTCCAACTCCGCTCACTCAATACATATATAATCTCTATTGGATTGCGATTTCTCCCAAGACACAAAACCAAGGACATGGAAGGGAGCTAATTACATGGCTGGAAAAGTCCGTCAGATCAGTTTCGGGCAGGATGATTCTTGCAGAAACGTCATCCAAGTTGCAGTATAAACCGACAAGAGCTTTTTATCTTGATTTAGGTTTCAAAGAGATTTCACGCATCCCTGATTTTTATGGTCCGGGAGATGATCGTATTACTTATATTAAAAAATTGATAAAGAGGGCACCCAAAAAATATGGATACTTGGCAGAGAATTTTGAAGCATAGCCTTAAGACACCGGAAGAAGTTGCTCTACGTTTTGATTTAGATGTTGCAAAGGTCAAAGAAATTTCTCAAAACTTCAAAGCTCAGATTACGCCCTACTATGCGGATCTCATAAAATGTAAAAACGATCCCCTTTATAGGCAAGTTGTTCCTGATAGTAATGAATTAATGGAAAATGGAGGAGTCAGTGATCCCTTGGGAGAGGAAGAAGATTCACCCGTTCCAAGCATTGTGCATCGCTATCCCGATAGGCTGATATTTCTGGTTACCCATTTGTGTGCGTCCTATTGTCGATTCTGCACGAGAAAGAGAAGGGTGGGAGACCAGAGTCGCATAAATCCTCAGTATATTGAGAATGGACTGGAGTACATCCGGAACCATCGAATGATACGGGATGTCATTATATCGGGGGGAGATCCGCTTATATTATCCGATTCCAAGCTAGAATATATCCTCCAATCCATAAGGGAGATCCCTCATGTGGAAATCATTCGTATTGGCACCCGCATACCTTGTTTTTTGCCTCGAAGGATAACTCCACAACTAGCTTCTATGCTCCGCCGATATCATCCTCTTTATGTGAATGTTCATTTCAACCATCCAGATGAGATCACAGAAGATGCGACACAAGCCTTGAGTCATCTTGCTGATGCAGGGATACCGTTAGGCAATCAATCTGTCCTGCTTAGAGGTGTCAATGATCATCCCCTAGTGATGAAGCGATTGGTTCAACAATTATTAAAAGTCAGGGTAAAACCTTATTACATCTACCAGGCTGATCTTGTTAGTGGAAGCGAACACCTCAGAACTACAATTGAAAAAGGATTGGAGATCATGGATGCTCTAAGAGGATGGACTTCAGGCTTAGGCATTCCGTACTTTGTTATTGATGCACCAGGTGGAGGAGGGAAAATACCTGTATTACCAGCGTATCTTCAATCTTTAGACAACAAAAAAGCAATAATGCGGAATTATGCTGAGCATAGCTTTGTTTATCCTCAAATACCCATTCAAGGAAGAAAGAGATTGGATATGGGATTATTTAACAATATTAAGCCATTTTCCAAACACAAATTTATTTGTTCATCTAAAGGAGGATCAAATGAAAGAAAATATGACGCCAGTTGCTCAACAATTGGTTGATTTAATAGAGAATGAAGCTGATGAACTGGCTATGCACTGGCTTAATGATGTCAGTAAAAATGCTGATTTGCCCTCTTATCATCACTTCGATAAAGAAGAATTGTTCAATAAAGCCTGTGAAGTTTACCGCCATTTTGGAAAATGGGTTGCTTGGGAGATGAGTAGGGAGGAGGTGGCTGAACAGTATAAGCCATATGGAGCGCTGTGATGCCGCCAGAGATTTGAACTTGCTGAGGTAGTACAAGCTATTATCCTAATGAGAGTACATCTTTGGAGAAAAGTGCTGTCAGAAGCGCTATTGGATACCGCATCTGATATGAACCGTGCAATCGAATTGAATCTTCAGGTGATCCGCTATTTTGATCGAGCGATATACTTCACTATTGTTGGTTATATGAAGGATTGAAATGCCAATTAAACGGAGATAGGATAATGAACGATGAAAAAAAGGCCTTTTCCATAGAAATTGAGGAAGGAGACTCTGTATATTATAAATTTTTCGAGGATGATTTTAAAAATGCAGAGGAACGCGCAGACGAATTTGTACAAAAAGGAACTGCTTATTCAGCTTTAATTTATGACACGGAAGATCTTGTTGAATTGATAAAATGGGATGAAAACTTGGATCAGATAGTCTACATTCTCACCTCATACGGAAAGTTCAAAGGATATGATATTGTCAAGCCTGAATAGGTAATTTTCGTTCTTGAAATTGTGTAAATTTGGCAGATCCTTGTGAACAAGATAGTATTCTTCTTAATTGTCTCTGTTGAAGTTCTTTTTTATACGGTATCCTAGCTGAAAGATCAGAAACAGATCCAGCCTCACACAGACAATTGAGCCAGCCATTCTTTTAAAGCTCTAGCCAACTTTACGGACTTCTGCTTATTGCTGAAGAACGGAGCGCGGGAATATTCGAGTTGAATCCAGGGGATTTCTTTAGCATGGGAACGAATGATGTGGCCGCCCTTAAAAGGATTGTTGATGGAAACAAAAAAACCATGAGATTGGGAGAGATGCCGGGCCAGAGATTCGATCCATTCTTGGGGGCACGTGGATTCTGCATTGCTGAGGCAAACAGGAGGGCGTTCTTTTCCGCTATCAGGAGCAACTGGAGGAGCAACAGCGGCCATGGTATGGCAGTCGATTCCAATTTTTACTGTTTTGGCGAAATTGGAAAGCTTGTCGTGATAGGGACGGTGATATTTTGTGATCAATTTTGTGATAGTATCTGCTGATGGATAAGTGCTGTAGACCGGCACATCCCAACACGTATGCGTTTTAATAACTCCGTCTTTCCAAAAATCGTTTTCAACCCGATTCATATCCACGATAGCCCGGCCAATATCTGTAGTCACAAAAGCTTCAACCTCATCTTTTAGAGGATAGTAGATCTCGGCAGCACCGACATCGCCGTCTTCAAGAATATCTTTTTTTGACAGAATGCAGATGTCTTGGACCTCAGGGGGAATTTTCCAGCCTGCATGAGGCACTGATAACAGGATTGGCAATTTCATTTCTTGGGGCCCGATGCAGATCCATCTCGACGGGGATCAGCCACGCCGATGAACTCGCTACCTTCTTTCAGCACCATCTGAATGCATCCCAGATAGAAGGACATAGGTTCTCGTTTATCAATTTGAAATCCTCTAGAGCTTAACATTTCAGGGATATCATCTCGCATATAGGCTGCTTCAAGAGATACTTTTCCATTGTATGAACAATGCAACCTGGGAGCTGCTACGGCGTCAAACGGGGATTGGAAATCTAATCGGAGTAGAACTTGGAGAATGGCAGAAGTAATACGTTCGCTCCCTGGTGAGCCTATGGCCAGCCAGGGGGTTTTGTTCCGCAAAATAATTGTAGGCAGCACACTGGCCCAGGGCACTCCATTGGGTCTCATATAATAGGGATGAGTTATGTCTTCATACTCGAAGGCACTCATGTAGTTGTTGTAGAGAAAACCCAGCTTGGGTGAGACGGTTTTGGATCCATAAACGCGCTCGATGGATTGTGTTAATGCGACTACATTTCCTGCTCTGTCCATAACCGAGAGATGTGTCGTTTCTCCTCCGGTTTTGATCCTGCCTCTGATTTGCTGAGAGACTAGCTTTGCATAATCCGCACTCAACATTCGTCGGTCTTGAACCTGCGGAAAAAAATTCGGATCGAAGGGGCGATCTCGCCGGTCGAGCTGGGCACGTCGGATGACCTCTGCCAAAATGAGAGCTCCCTCAGGAGTCGCAGGATTTCTCTTTTCATGCGGAAACTTCTTGATAATATTGATCATTTCGATCAGTGTCCGGCCTGCTCCTGGAGGAGGCATCGTGTATATGGTCTTTCTTCCTAAGCGTCCACAGATGGGTTCCCTTTCTATAGGATAGGGAATATGGGCCAGATCATCTTTATGGATCAAGCCGTTGTTCGCTTGCATGTCCTTGTGAATTGTCTGGGCAATCTGCCCCATGTAAAAATCTTCGATACCAGCCTTGGCTAAGCGGGTTAGAGTTTTAGCCAGAACAGGCTGGGTGAATACATGTCCGACAGAATAGGGCTTTTCCCCATCACGGAGAAAAATCTGGCCGGCATTTCCTTTTCTAAAATTTTTCATCTCACGCACCTGCAGCCTGTGTTGGAGTGCAGTTATGGGATATCCGTTTTCAGCGAGTGATATAGAACGATCTAAGACATCTGCAAGTTTCAAAGTGCCATATCTCTCCAGAGCATAAGCCAGAGTTACAGGAGTACTAGGAACTGTTGAAGCAGCGTATCCGAGGCGACGGATGACTTTATCGTTAAAATTCTCGTTTAAAGCCCGGTTGGGCGCGCGGGAGGATCCATCGAGAACAATGACCTTCTCTTCATCAGCAAGAAAGAGGAGCATCATAGTCTGTCCACCTAAGCCCGACGCTTGCGGTTCACACACACCAAGAGCAAATGCGGAAGCCACCGCTGCATCCATGGTATTTCCTCCGTCTTCCAGAACCTGAGTCCCAATTCTGGTGGCGAGATAATGTGCCGTAGAGACCATCCCGAATTTTGAAACCGAGATGCGTTGAGGCTGGGGGATCTTAACTTTCGTTGGCTCGATTAAATCAGTATCAACTTCTTTTCTGTTTAGCTTTGTCATAGGTCTAGCTCCCGGTTTTTTGGATTAAAAAAAGAGCCAATAACAAAGTCCTCTGGACGAGGCTGGTCCGGTTGACGGCCTCCCTCGGAGTGTATAGATCTTTAGCCGCTGGGCCAAGGCCACAGATGACCGGAGTCTTAGCTGGAGCTAGCCCTCCCACCGAGGGCCATAAGGATGAATCCTTCGACCATGGAATTTCCCATTCTTTGGCAACAATCTCGAGAGCCTTTGCCAGTCGATTGTTTTCTTTCTTTTCCTTCATAGGAGGCCGGTCAGAAATGAGTTCCAGTGAAATTTTAAACTTGCTGCCTTTCAAGATTTCTCTGATCTTTTGTTCTGTTTCAATCGCTTGCTGTACATCTAAATAGTTTAGAAGTAAATTTGCATGAACTCGATGGGGGAGCAACATGGGAAAACGATCTGACCGAATCGACATAGTTGAGACAGCTATTCGATCTTTCTTGGAGGACAATCGGGCAATATCGGAGAGCTTTTGACTTGTCCACAGGAGCACTTCCGGTTGTTTGATAAATCTCCCTAACCGATGAGGCTTCCCCTCGGCGATCAAATTATATTTTTGCTGGCCTCTGCGTTGTAGGGTGACCTGGCCCCCCATTCCTCCTGGTCTTAGAACAAGGACATTTTTGGCTTGAGATGCAGCCTTCTTTATTATCTCGATGCTGTACCGACAGTCGCGTCCTTCATCCATGTAGTACATAATTCCCAAAGGTTGCTTTTGAAGTTGTCGGACAGAACGAAGAGCCCGTAAGGCAAATTCCATGACAATCATCGGCGCTCGAGAAATTCCGATACCTTCACCGTACAGCCATTCAGGTTCTCTGCGGAAAGACGCTTTTGGAACGTTTAGCTCGATAGGTACATCCGTGTGCCCGATGAGAAGTGTTCCCCCTTTGAGTCCAGAGGTTGTTTCCCATGTCCAAACAGAATGTTCATCAGTGAATTCTAAATCTTGTTTAAGATTCATGCTTTGGAGCTTTTTGTTGAGTGTTGTGATCGCTTGCTTGTTCCCTATAGGATCGGATGTGCGGCTTGAGATGGAAACCCATTCTACCAAAGCGCGTTCCATCAAATCTCGACGAGAAGTTATGAAAGAAAATATATTCTTACTTGCATCTTTTTCTTGTATGTTAATCTTTGGAGGATGGGGTGTGCCGAAATAACGTGCGCTCGCCACTTCTACCATGCGATTAACCAAAGCTGAAAAATCTAGTCCGGCATGCTGTGCTGCGATTGTATATGATCCGTGTTCACTCAAACTAGGCAGGCTGTTCACTTCTAGAATGAAAAGGCGTCCCTCATTGTCAAGCCGCATATCTACTCGAGCTGCGTCATAACAGCCCAGAGCAGAAAAGGCTTCTTTGGCAATACGCTGCGATTCTTGAGTCAAGTTATAACCGATAGGGGCTGGACAGATCCAATCAATTTTTCTTCCAGAGTGCCCCTTTTTATCTTCGATGGTATAGATCTTTGGCCCCTCTTTCCCGAAAGTGATTTCACAGGGAGGGAGGACCTCGGGGGGATTGTTGCCGAGTAGGCCGACATTGATTTCACGGCCGTCTATATACTGTTCTACAAGAACGGACTGATTAAAATCCTCGAGAATGACTTTGGCTGCTTTTTGAAGTTCCTCGAAGTTTTGTACTATTTGAATTCCCATTGATACTGCCTCATTCTTAGGTTTCACAATGAGGGGATAAGGTATCTTAGGCGTTTCGAATTCCGCATCCTTAATAACAACAAAATCTGGCGTTGGGAGATCATTCTGCTTGAAGATCATTTTGGCCACGACTTTATCCAAAGCCAGAGAGTGGGCCAGAGGATTGGACCCGACATAGGGGATCCCTACCATTTCCAGAATACTGGGGACATGCGTATAGCGGGCTTGGCCCTGAATGCCATAGGAAAGATTGAACGCCATGCCTGGAAGCTCACCCTTTAGAACGCGCGGCATGAAATCTTCCAGTTTAGAAATGAGGTCTTTATCCCCCTCGAAGGCCCTGACTTGATGCCCATACTTTTTCAGACTAGCTACAATTCTATTAATGGATTTTTTGCCATATTTTTCTCTGTTCGGAATTCCGAATAAGTTAATAACGTTCCTACTGTCCCGGTTGTAAATAACGGCTATCTTCATTGTCCACCTCGATTAGGGATAAAAATTCATCCATACAATAACACAAAAAAGCGAGGAAATTTTAATAAAAAAAACAGGCTTAGTCATCCAGTTTTAATCGGATCAGCCAGAGTCTGTTTAGAACGCCACCGATCTAGACAACTCATTATGTGTGCACAGTTCACCGTACAGAGAGGACTACCGTTTTTCATGGTGTCGTATTCTCGTCTGATATCATCAACAGTATATTCCTCTAGAGGGACTGCGGGATAACCCTGTTGTTGCGAACACCAGTGTACCAATCCATGTTCACATACATAAAAATAACGCGCACCAGCGCGGCACTTCCAATTGTTTGCTCTTCCTTCGATAATGTTTCTCTGGAACAAGAAATAGCTGAACCACTGGGACCAAGATTTAGCTTGTTTGAAAATCTCTTTATATTTGGCTAAGTGTATACCTTTCAATGGATTGTGAATTCCATGCTCATCATGCAACAAACCGAGCGTTCTTGAGAATCCATAGTCTTTGGCATGCTTGACGATCACCAACGCATCCAGCGTTTGGTCGAGACTTATTCCTAATACGGAAAGGTTTTACAACTCAATTATAATTCAATTTGTTTGACATTTGAATCAGATTTTTGATAAGGTGGACAAAAAGGTGAACAGATTTCTGAAATTTTAACATGAAGAAACTTATCAAGGTATCGGTTCGTTCTTTCGTTGAGCATCTGCTCCAGCAAGGGGATCTCTCGTCTGTTTTTGATCTTTCTTCAAGAACGTCCAGCTATAACGGCCTGCGTGCCCATCAGAAAATCCAAAAATCTCGTCCCGATTCTTACCACAGCGAAGTGCCTGTTTTTTACCGTATCGACAACGAATCCTTAACTCTAGACATCCAGGGACGCATCGATGGTGTTTATAGACAGAATGGTTCGGTTGTGATCGAGGAGATAAAGACAACGCGAAGAGACCTGGATAATTTTATCGCTGAACAGAATTCCCTGCATTGGGCACAGGTCAAGACCTATGCCGCCATTTATTCTCTTGAAAACAATATCGATAATATTCAAGCGCAGTTGACGTACTATCAATTGGAGACAGGGGAGATAAAAACCTTTTTTCAGGAAATTTCTAACGAAAAGCTGTGCCTTTTCTTTCACGACCTGGCCAGTCAATATCTCGATTGGATGGAAAGGATCGAGTCTTGGCAGAGTGCTCGAAACGAGGTTATTCTGAACGCAAATTTTCCTTTTTCATCCTTCCGGCTCGGACAGCTCCAAATGGTTGAAGATGTCTCCCTCACCATCCAGAATCAAGAGCAGATGATCATCCAGGCCCCAACCGGCACTGGAAAAACGATCGCCGCTCTTTTCCCTGCTGTTAAAGCCCTGGCTCAAGGCCATGTGGACAAAATTTTCTACCTGACGGCCCGCACCACTGGACGTGTGATCGCAGAAAAAACTCTCATGGAGTTGAACACAAAAGGCCTTCAGATCAAGTTTGTCACTTTAACCGCCAAAGAAAAGATCTGCTTTAATCCGGACAAGACCTGCACCAGCGAGGAATGTCCGTACGCCAAAGGATACTATGACCGGCTTGCAGAAGCCCGAGAGTCCCTCTTCCTTCAGGATGAATTCACTCGTGAGACCATTCTGGAAATTGCTGAATTCTATGAGATATGTCCGTTTGAGTTTTCTCTGGACCTCTCCCTCTGGGTGGATTGTGTGATCTGTGATGTCAACTATGCCTTTGACCCTAGAGTATACCTCAGAAGATTTTTTTTGGAGAATTCCATAAACTGCACCTTTCTGATCGATGAGGCTCACAATCTTGTCGATCGTTCGAGAGAGATGTTTTCTGCGCGAATTACTAAGGGGAGCTTTCTAGAGCTGCGACGGAAACTCGACAACAAAAAATCTGAGATCTATACACTCATCGGTGAGATCAACAATACACTATTTGAGAGAAAACAGGCGCTGGGGGATGAAGTTTATGCATGGGACAAAGACTGCCCCGAGGATCTTCTCTCTCTGCTGAAGCGTTTAGTATTGAGTCTGGAGCGGAAAGTAACAGCCAATCCTCAATCTCCTCTCAATCAAATTTTGCTTGACCACTATTTTGAGGTGAACTGGTTCTGTAAAGTGGCTGATATGTATGATGATAACTATGTGACCTGTTTGGAGCAAAAGGGAAGGGACCTTACCGTTAAATTGTTCTGTGTCGATCCATCTTCACACCTGTCCGCAGCTCTCGATAGGACAAATTCTGCAGTCCTTTTTTCCGCAACGATCACTCCGATGTCCTATTTTGCCCAGATACTGGGTTGTAGAGAGGATGTGCAAAAGCGGATACTACCTTCACCCTTCCCTCCGGAAAACCTCTGTTTGTTGGCTTCCAAATCTGTGTCCACTCTCTACAGACACAGGTCTCACACCAAAAACGATCTGGCCAAAACGATCGGTTCTCTAGTGAGTGCAAAAAAAGGGAACTATCTCGTTTTTTTTCCATCCTATGCTTACATGGATATGGTCTTTCCTCTGTATGAACAACTCTTCCCTCATCATACGATGTTGGTGCAGACGCAGGGGATGGGTGAAGACGAGCGCTTGTTGTTCTTAGAGCATTTTTCCTACGAGAATAGCAGCACACTCGTGGGATTTGTGGTGATGGGTGGGATTTTTGGAGAGGGGATCGACTTGATGGGCGACCGGCTTTCCGGAGCCGTTGTTGTTGGGGTGGGATTGCCAGGTCTATCCCTCGAGAGAGAGTTGATCCGTGTTCATTTTGAGGAAAAACAGATGCCCGGTTTTAATTATTCCTATCTTTACCCAGGGATGAACCGGGTCTTCCAGGCAGCCGGCCGTGTGATCCGTTCCGAAGAGGATAGGGGTGCTATCCTGCTGGTAGACACGCGTTACTCTCTCCCGCAGTACGCATCCCTTTTTCCTTCGGATTGGCAGGTCCGTTTTATCCAGAATGAAAAGCAAATGGGGCACATCCTCGACAAGTTCTGGACAGGTAAAAGTGGATGGGATGAGTGAAGATGAAGGAACTAGTAAAGATAAATAATTAATGAACGGATTTAGAGAAAGACGGATTAGCTGCTGAGTGAATAGAGACAAGTAAATAAAATAAAAATGACTAAAAAGAGAAATACTTTGAAAGAGCTCGAAGTTCTGGCCATCGATTGTCAGGCCACCCACAGCAATCCTGATAAAGGCCACATCCTCGAGATCGGGTGGATCAAAACTCGAGCCTCCACAGCGGTTGATGTCGAAAAAATTTCCAAAGATGTGGAAACTTTTCTCCTCAAGATTCCAAGAAGTGCTGAGATCCCAAGGGCCGTATTGAGAATCACCGGCATCCCACAGGAAGAACTAAAATCAGCTCACTCACCTAGAGAAGTCTGGCAACACCTCTCGCAAACAGCCGAGCAGATAGCCATAAATTCAGAACCACAAAAACTTAATGTAGATTATGGGACAACTTGCCCTGCAGTGATCCATTTCTGCCGCTATGAAGAATCCTATCTCAGAAAACTCCACAAAAAATATGGTCCGAAAAAAAATTATCCCTTCTCTACTATCTGCACACACGAGATCGCTAAACGGTTACTTCCTGGCTTGCCCCGGAAGAGTCTCAGAGCAGTTGCGGGATATTTCGGGTTATCCCTTCCTGAATCCCGACGTTGCTTACACCATGTCGCGGCCACGGCACTCATCTGGTATCACTTCGTCAAATTGCTGGAAGACACACAAAACATCCACACCTATGACGAGCTCCAGGGATGGCTAAGAAAGTCAACTGCTTACATTTCTAACCACAAGGGATTATGTGAGTATCCCATGGCTGAGACATACCGAAAAGATCTCCCCAATTTATCCGGAATCTACAGGATGTACCGTTCCAGCGGAGATCTTTTGTATATCGGGAAGGCCAAAGCTCTCAGGCAGAGGATCAGCAGCTACTTTCACAAGGGAAGCCGGCATCCGGAGCACATCCTCGAAATGTTGAGTCAAGCACAATCCCTGGATACGACAATAACCCGCACAGCTTTTGAAGCCGCTCTTTTGGAATCGGATGAGATCAAGCGACATGCCCCGCCTTATAATCGAGCACTGCGGACAAATGAACGTGATGTGCTGTTTTTCTCTCGAGATCTAAAGAGCTCAAATCCTCAGCCTGATAGCTGCCACTCGATCGGCCCGCTATCCTCGTCATACAATCTCAATCCCCTGATTCTATTGGGAAATGTGCTGAACGGGGACTTAAGAAAAACATCTCTAAAAGTCATTGAAGGAATTCTGGATATTCCATCTGAATATTTGCCAGGCCAGGATTGTTTTATTTCGGGCGTAAAAGCTTTTAAACAAGAATTTCAAACGTCTCTCAAGGTCGTATTCGATCTGACGACATTGATTTCTTTGGGTGCACAGTTCTGGAAAGATAAACTGGAAGAGCAGGCTGCAGAAGAGGCCGAAAATAGAGAATCTGCTGAAGCAGCCGTTGCCAAAAAAGAGGCTCCGGAGAGATCCGTTGAAAAGGCTGCGCTGGGAGATGGCACCGCGAGTGAGCCTGAGGAAGAAAAGATCCTGGAGCTCAAAATGCAGGAATCAGAGGACAAAGAGATTGTAGACACCTGGACACCGGAACGTATCGTTAAAGTTTTGAAGAGCATCATCCGATTGGGCGCCTTTCAGATCAGGCGGTCCCGTTGGTTCTGCCGGCTCAGTGAATCCTCTCTAGTTTGGACGCCGGTAGTGGGAGATGCAGAAGTACGAAGCCTGATCGTGTTTAAAGGTGGGACTCCTCTTTTTAAAGATCCTCTTTCCTCTTCTGAAACGGTTCCTTTACCACCCGGGCACAAAAAATCTCTTGTTGAAAGACAAAAAAATTTTGATCTTCTTGTCTATGACCGGATGCGCGTAGCCACCACAGAGATCCGGAGGCTCATCCAGGAAGAGCGTACGGTTGATCTCTACTTACATCCAGATGTGTGCCTCCGAAACGAACAGCTAAAAAGAATGCTCCAATGGGTGTGATGCGGCTCCTTTTTCTGGCAGATACTCACCTCGGTTTCGATTATCCTTTCCATCCCCGGATAGATCGGCGCCGAAGGGGAGAGGACTTTTTCGCCAATTACACCCGGGTTCTTGAACCGGCATTTAAGGATAAAGTGGATGCCATTATCCACGGGGGGGACCTCCTATTCCGGAGCAAAGTTCCTGCCCGTCTTGTGGATATGGCTCTTGCTCCTCTCAAGGAGGTCGCAGACAAGGGTATCGATGTTTTTATCGTACCTGGAAACCATGAACGCTCACGCATTCCTTTCTGGATCCTGAGTTTGCACCCACATATTCATGTCTTTAATGTTCCGCGGACCTTTATTTTGGAGCGGCAGGGAATCAAACTAGGCATAGTCGGTTTTCCCTACTGGCGGGATAATGTGCGCGCCCGGTTCCCCCATGTGGTTGCAGAAGCTGGCTGGAAAGAAAAACAGAATAACTGCGACGAGATGATCCTCTGTGTGCACCACTGTTTTGAAGGGGCGACTGTGGGTCCCGGAAACTACACCTTCCGGTACAACGATGACGTGATCCGGATTAGAGATGTTCCTGAAGAATTCCTGGCAGTTCTCTCCGGGCATATCCATCGCTTCCAGGTGTTGACCAAAGACCTGGAGGGCAAATTTATAGAAACACCAATCCTATATCCAGGCTCGATAGAACGGACATCTTTTGCCGAGATAGACGAGCCAAAAGGTTATCTGAAAATCGAGTTGAGAAAACATGAAGGAGTGGATAAAGAAGGAATGAGTAAAGCTGATCAGTTTGCCCTATTCTGGAAATTCATTACGCTGCCTGCACGGCCCATGGTCCGCGTGAACATCCGGGCGCATGGGTTGAGCAGGGAAGCCCTCAAGGATTTTATCCGCCTTACTCTTAAAGAACTCGATCCCGAAAGTGTTGTCAAACTTCATATGGAGGGTCAAGTCCGTGAGGATGCTCTATCCGTTCTGAGGGCTGAATCCTTAAGAGCCCTTGCACCCAGTCAGATGAATATCAGCTTGAGGTTTTCCCAAGGTAGGGAAAGGCATTATTGAGATTTTTTTTGTTCATAAACGATATTCAACTTATCGATAACATGAGCCCATCAACGTTTTTAATTTTTGAAAAATTCTAGGATGGCGATGATCTTAGCCTCTCAACGATTTGGGGGAGAACTGTTCCCGCCTCTTCATGGATGACATAATCCGCAAGTTGATCCATGGGTGTGGGATCTTTATTGATGATGACCAGGCCTGCTCCTCTTTGTTTGGCCGCAACAGGAAGATCGGCAGCTGGATAGACAACGAGAGAACTCCCCACGACAAGGAGAAAATCACAGCAGTCCGCCTCTTCATAAGCCCTGCCGATAACATCCGGGTTCAGGGATTCGCCAAAGAAGATAACAGCCGGCCTCAAAACTCCACCACATTCCTGGCACAGAGGCGGGATCTGCTTATCCAATATCGGGATAACGGCCTCCATCGGATATTCTTCAGCGCAGTTCATGCAGGTGATGATACGTGTTGTCCCGTGCAGCTCGATCACCGAGGTGGAGCCCGCCTCCTGGTGCAGGCCGTCGATGTTCTGAGTGATCACCGTCTGCATGTGCCCCATTTGCTCCATTTCTGCCAGAGCCAGATGCGCTTTATTAGGAGCTACCGTGCTGAGCATCGGGTAGCGGACGTCTCTAAAGAAACTCCAGTAGTAGGAAGGGTCTTCCTTGAAATAGTGGATATTAGCGTATCGGTTGGGATCGTATTTATTCCAGAGGCCGCCTGCCCCCCTATAGGTGGGAATTCCACTTTCTGAAGAGATGCCAGCCCCTGTGAAGGCAATCACATGTTGCGACTTCAGTATGTCTCGAGAGATAGCGTTGTATACATCATCCATGAGATTTGCTTTCCTTTTTCTTCTTCTGCTGCCTCTCCCTATCCCGCTGTTTGAATTCCTTCTCGAACTGCTCGCGGAGTTTGTACTTGCAGATTTTTGCCGACCCTGTTTTGGGCAGACAATCTGTGAGGATCACTGTTTTGGGCGCCTTAAATGGAGCTATACGCTCTTTACAGAAGTCTATGATCTCCTTCTCCTTGACATCTTCGTCCTCTTTCAATACGACTGCAGCTGTCACCCGCTCTCCCCAAACCGGATCCGGCAAACCAAAAACAGCCGCCTCCAAAATACTCGGGTGTGCGTAAAGCACATCGTCGACCTCGACTGAGTAGATGTTTTCACCGCCGCTGATGATCACATCGTCCTTTCTGTCCACGATCGTCACATATCCTTCCGGATTGATAACAGCCAGGTCTTTGGTGTGCAGCCATCCATCAACGATGCGCTCGGATGTCTCCTCAGGCATACGCCAGTAGCCAGGAGTGACTGTTTCGCCCTTAACCAATATTTCCCCAACTTCGTGCTCATCGGGCGTCACTTCAGTCCCATCTTCTCTTGCCACCTTAAGCCCCACACCATAAAAAGGCCGGCCGGTGGTTACTATGTATCTCAACCTCTCCTCAAATGGGAGAGCCTTCATTTCTTCTCTGAGGATGGACATCGTCAGAAAGGGACTTGTCTCGGTCAATCCATAGGTCTGGATGTAATCGCATCCGAACTTTTCGATCACTTTCCTCACGACCTCTTTGGCAATCGGAGCTCCGCCGCTGAGAATCAGCCTGAGGGATGAATAATCATAATCCCCCACGCCAGGATAATTCACCAAAATATTCAGCATCGTGGGGATAAAATTGCTCAGTGTCACCCGATGGTGTTCGATAGCATCCAAGACGCGGTCCGGTTCGAACCCGGGAACCATCACATGTGTGGCTCCCACATTGGTGATTGCCCAAACGGCCCAAGCATCTGCCAGGTGGAACATGGGCGAGACATGAAGCCATCTGTCTTCTACAGTCAGCTCTAATTCTTTCTTTGTGTTCTCTGCGTGGACCCGGTTGTTTTTATGCGTCAGTATCACTCCTTTGGGTTTACCGGTGGTGCCGCTCGTGTAGTAGATCTGTGCGATATCAGAATCATGGACATCATCTTTGTCTTCCTCATCTTTTGATGCTTTTTCAGGCTCTTCCTCCGATGCCCGCTCAGCCAGAGACTCATAATCCAGGTTTCTTTCATCTGATTTTTGGTGAGATGAAGAATCAACATGGGATTCAGATGTAGAAACAGCAACGGAGTGGGTGAAGATGATTCTCTTGAGATGTGGAAGCACGTCCTTATTTGCAAGAAGAGGCGGCACGAGGTCCGGCTGTGTGATGAGGAGCCTGGCCTGGGAGTTGTCCAAGATATAGATGAAATCCTCGACAGAGAGACGGTAATTCATGGGGATGAGTATGGCTCCGATCTTTGCCGCAGCAAAGTATGTTTCTAGAAACCGATGACAATTTTTATGGAGTATCGCTATCTTTGCGTTTTTTTGGATACCGAGAGATCTCAGCCCATTGGCAAGCCGGTCGACCCTGTTTTTGAGCTGTCCATAGGTTAGGTGCATATCCCCACAGATTACAGCAAGCCTGTCAGGATGCGCTTCGGCCGTATCAAGAAGCAAAGCGTAGAGCACTCTCTCCCTCTGAAAATTTTTATTCTTTTAAGCCGCAATTTGGCTCAAGATTTTTTTGTTTTGACTGGTTCGATCCGACAGAATGCCCCCGGTGCTCGGTATCGTTCAGCCATCTCTATGTAGAGCTCTTTCCCATAACTCCAGAATTCCTTTTGTTCGGTCGTTACCTTTCCAATGACCTTGGCTGGTGATCCTACAGCCACAGATCCATCAGGGATTTTCTGGTTTCTTTTCACGAGGCTCATTTCTCCGATGATGGCCCACTCGCCCACGATACTGAAATCACTGATCGTAGAGCGCATCCCTATCACCGCAAAATCTTTGATGGTTGCGTTGTGAACCATCGCCCCGTGACCTACGGTCACTCGTTGGCCAAACACTGTTTTGTCTTTGGGCCGGGCGTGAACGATAACGCCTTCCTCGAGAGCTGTGCCATCTCCCACAACAATTGTTCCGTAATCTCCCCGGAGGATAACTCCGTGGCCGACGTAAACGTTCTTTCCGATCACGACGTCTCCGATGACTGTAGCTGATTCGGCGATAAACGAGCCCTCGCCCACCTGAGGCTGTTGCCCTTCAAACGTATAAAGAGTCATTTGTATCTCTGTTATCCTTAGCGGATCAGTTTTCCGTTTTTGTGCGCTCCAGGATTTGCGCAGCGTTTTTGTAGAGGATTTTCTCTATGGATTCCTGAGCAAGAGGAAGCTTTTGAATGGCTTCGATATTTTGGGCGAAGGTCTGAATTCCAGGCCAGTCCGATCCATAAACGACTTTATCGATGTTCTTTTCGAGCTCGGGAAAATATTTTAGCAGGTTCTTTGGAGGCAGACCGGAAATCTCCAGATAGAGATTTGGATGGATCTTCGACAGGAAATATGCCCTCTCATACCATAAACCTCTCCCACTATGGGCCAAAAGGATCGGAAGCTCTGGAAAATCCGTGGCCACATCATCGAGATGGATGGGATCGGCGTATTTGATCTTGGAGCCCCTGAATATCGATGATCCCGTGTGCACCAGTACGGGCAATCGATGTTCCTGCGCGATCTCATAAACCGGATAGAGGGTACTGTCATTGGGGTAGAAATAACTGTATGAGGGATAGAGCTTGATTCCATTTGCGCCCATCCGGACGTATTTTTCAAAGTCTTTACCGGGTTCTTCACTCAGGGTAGGATTGATGGTGCAGAAGGGGACAAAAACATCGAAACCCAGGCAAAACTCGAAGACATACTCATTGGGGACCACTCCTGTGACATTGGGATTTATCTCAGGAAGGATGACAGCTTTTGTGATGTTGCAGCTTTTAAGATGGGCAGCGAATTTCTCTGGAATGATCATCTCCTCATAACGTTTGTAAAAATCCGATTGCGCGGCCTCTCCGAATTCTTTGACCCAATCTTTCCAGTGTTCCTTAAGACCGACATGGACATGAAAATCGATGACTTTGAGCTTTTCCATTTATCTCATCCCTTGCTCCAGCTGCATTTTGATCCGGCCTTCTGCCCTGAAGAATTTTCCTTTCGCCTCGGCAACTACGGTGCCATCCTCCTTAAATACTTTTCCCTCAGTAAGGACCAGCCTCCCTCGTTCCCCCCTGATCTCACCTTCGATGATAAGTTTTTCTCCGATGATCGCGGGTTTTTTGAACTTCACTTCGATCTGAGACGTCACAGTGAGGATTTTTTTAGCAAGGATAGATTTAATCATCACCTCATCTAGCAGCGTCGACAGTATGCCTCCATGTAAAATACCCTTGTAGCCTTCAAAGTTTTTTGTGGGCGTGAACTCCGCCCTTGCTTTTCCATCCTTTTCATAAAAATCGAGCTTCAATCCGATGTCGTTTTTATCACCACATACGAAACAATTGCCGTAGCGCTGGATAGCTTTCACTTTCACAATATCCTTTGTTGATGTTCTAATGCGCGCACGACTTTTGTCAGCGATTCAAGAAAAGGCGTGGGCACACCAGTTTTTTTCCCATAGTCGATGATAGGCTGGAAGATGTACTCTATGGGGTTGCCGGCTTCCAGGTCGAGTGATGTCGATGGCTTATGGTGACCGGCTTTGGAAAGATAGGAAAGGGCGTTTTCTAAGAAATTCTCCTCGTATTCATACCCCATATTCTGGGCGACTTGGATGGATTCAGAGAGGATCTTTTCACAGAGAAAACGGGTCTCTTCAATCCCCATGGCTTCCTTCATGGTGAGTCCCGTACTAGCGCACACGGGCATCAGAGCGGCATTGAGGATAGTCTTTTTCCATTCATATTTTTTGATGTCGGGCACAAAAACAGTCTCCAGCCCCGTCCCATCGATGACTTCTGTCATCTCCTTTGCTTCGGATTCATTTGTTCTAGAACGTGTCCCGATGTAATTGGGCGGATTGAAAAAGGACACCCTCACCGTGCCCGGCTCGTCGATCATCCCTGCATAATTGATGACGAATCGGAAGACGTTGTCTTCCCCGAATTCTTCGGCAGCCCGATCTTCATTGTCGATACCGTTTTGCACGATAAGAAATTTCTGGCCGGGTTTGTAGAATAGCTTGATCTCCTCCATCAGAGATTCGAGAAAATTGGACTTGACTGCGATGAAGATCCAATCGGCATGAAAACGTTCGAGGCTTGCGGCAAAATTGCCTGTGCCCTTAAGGCGGATGTTGAAATTATCACCAGCGCCCGTGATTGTGATCCCCCCAGCTTCTATGGCTGCTATCAGCTCTTGTTTGATATCCACGAGAAAGACGTCCTCCCCCTTTCGGGCCAGATAAGCGGCCATGATGCTCCCCACAGGGCCTGCTCCGATGATCCCGATCTTTCTGTTTGACATGTTTTCTCCCAACTCAAATATTTTGGCGCGAGTATTATAAAAAACCTCCCTTTTATTGTCAAAATCCAGGAAATCTGAGTGAGCATCCTTATTTCCGTGATGCTCTCAAGACAAATGATAATAACAGGAGCTCGTCACAGTCCATATTCGTCGAAGACCCCCCCACCCACCACCATACGACTCATAAGGACAGTGACTCATTCCTTTTCCGTCTAAAGCGCTTATCACGGAAACAAGGGTGCTTCTGAGAAGCGATATCGGGTGTTGACTAAAGGCGCGAGAGTGGGTATCTTATGTCTTACCTATTTCAGACATAAAGCGACATATCCAAAATCATAATTTATACTCCGAGGAAAAAATGGAACATGAAATTTTACTGGGTGCTGAAGCGTGTGCCCTGGGAGCTATCCATGCGGGCCTTTCAGGTGGATATTCCTATCCGGGGACACCGGCCTCTGAGATCATGGAGTACCTGCTCAGAGCCTCAGACGGGGGCAAAAACTACGTAGCCTCCTGGTCGGTCAATGAAAAAGTTGCCTTCGAGGAAGCCCTCGGTGTGTCCTATACGGGTAAACGGGCTCTTGTTTCCATGAAACATGTGGGACTCAATGTTGCGGCCGATCCCTTTATGAATGCCGCCATCACTGGAGCCAACGGAGGGCTTGTGGTCATTGTGGCTGATGATCCGGGAATGCACAGCTCTCAGAACGAGCAGGACAGCCGCTTCTACGCCCAATTCGGACAGATTTTCTGTTTTGAGCCGTCGAATCATCAGGAAGCCTACGATATGACCAGAGAAGCGTTCGATGTGTCTGAGAAAATGAGTATCCCGGTGATGGTCAGGATGGTCACACGCCTCGCTCACAGCCGCTCCCGAGTTCAACCAAGGCCCCCCAGGGAACAGAATCCGATCCAATACGGGGAAGGTAAAGACTGGACTCTTCTCCCAGTAAACGCCCGAAGGCGCTTTAAATTACTCACAGAAAAGCAAAAAGAGCTTGTCCAGATTTCAGATGCCTCAGAGTTTAATTCACTTCGCATCAATAAAGAAAACACTGAACTCGGCGTCATCGCATCAGGCGTTGCGCATAATTATGTGCTTGAAAATTTTATAGATGTCACCGGATCACCCTCTCTTCTCAAAGTGACGACCTATCCGCTCCCTGAGGGGCTTTTCACCGAACTTGTGAATCACGTGGAGACAGTCTTGGTCGTGGAAGAAGGGTATCCATTCATCGAGCGAAACCTTCACGGTATGTTTGGACTGTGTGAAACAAAAGTCCATGGGAAGCTGAGCGGACATCTCCCCACAACAGGAGAACTCACTCCTGGGATAGTGCGCCAGGGATTGGGAATGGAACCTCTTGAACAAAGAGCCATCAACGATTTCCCCATGGCGGGAAGACCTCCCCAACTCTGTCAAGGGTGTGGTCATCGAGATGCCTATGATGCTCTCAACAAAGCCTTGGAATCTTACTCCCAGTCAAATGTTTTCAGCGATATCGGGTGTTACACACTCGGTGCTCTTCCCCCTTACAATGCCATAAATAGCTGCGTTTGCATGGGCGCCAGTGTCAGCATGGCCAAGGGTGGCGCGGAAGCGGGTGTGTTTCCTTC
The DNA here is from genome assembly GCA_964640835.1 of uncultured Eubacteriales bacterium. GTDB lineage: Bacteria > Acidobacteriota > Aminicenantia > Aminicenantales > Aminicenantaceae > WTAW01. Next base: position 8,257 of record CAZXJE010000004.1, on the reverse strand, counting down.
AGTTGCGGTTATTGGCGACTCCACGTTTGCTCATTCCGGCATCACCCCACTCCTTGATGCAGCAGCCGTGAATACCAACATGACAGTTATGATCTTCGATAATGCCACAGTCGCAATGACCGGAGGACAACCGACGTATGCATCCGGCGAGAAACTGGTCCGCATCATCGGGGGACTGGGTGTCAGCAAAGCTCATATCCACACAATCATTCCCCTTCCCAAGAACCTGGAGACAAATGTCCAAGTCATCAAAGAAGAGCTTGATTATAAAGGATTATCAGTGATCATCGCCGCTCGAGAATGTGTCCAACAGGCTCGAAAAAAGAGAAGGAGCTAACGCTATGAAACAGGATATCATTCTTGCCGGAGTGGGAGGACAGGGGATTTTGTCCATTGCCTATGTCATCGACAACGCGGCCTTGAAGGAGGGTTTAAGCTTCAAGCAGGCCGAGGTTCATGGGATGGCGCAAAGGGGTGGTGCTGTGCAATCACATCTACGCCTTTCGAATCAAGCCATATTCAGCGATCTTATCCCCAAAGGAGCGGCGGATATGATTCTGAGTGTAGAACCCCTTGAATCCATCCGCTATTTTGATTATCTGGCTCCGGATGGGATCGTTGTTACAAGCAGCTCTCCTTTTGTGAATATTCCGGATTATCCGGAGCTCGACGACATTCTGGCCAGAGTTCAGAGCGTTCCCAGAAATATCATAGTCGATTCGGCGAAGTTGGCTCAGGAAGCAGGCTTTGCAAGAGCGCAGAACATGGTTATGCTGGGAGCAGCGTCAGCCCATCTTATCCTCGAGGATAAGAGTCTGGAGGAATTCATCCGTGAGTTGTTTAAACCTCGTGGAGACAAAGTCGTAGACATCAACCTCAAAGCCTTCCAGATCGGACGCAACGCTGCCAGCAGCTAACGCAGTTACGATGTAGGGTCAGCTCCCCGAGCGGACCGATAAGATATAGAGGCGACTCCCCGAGTGGACCGGGAGAACATGGGTACAGGCACCTCTTTTCTTGTAGAAAATCGGAGCCAGTCCCCAATTCTCATGTAGGGTCAGCTCCCCGAGCTGACCGTACGGAGGACCGTTTGGGAAACGGTCCCTACATCTAAAAAAAAGGTGACAGTCCCCTTATTAAGGATTTATAGGAGAAATTAACATGAAGATCGATTTTAATCAGATAAATGACATCTTTCACTCTGCAGAGAAGGACAACCGGAAATTCCTCCTGGAGCACGAGGTTTACAAGATCCTCGACGTCGCAGGGATAAAAACACCCAAGTGCGTTTTTGTGCGAAAAGGAGAACAGGTAAAAGCGGAAGATCTTCAAATGTTCGAGGGAAAGTCCCTCGTCCTGAAGATCATTGCTCCCATAATCGTACACAAGACAGATGTGGATGGGATCCAATTCGTCAAGAATGATGTGCATGATCTTGATAAGGCCAGTGAAGCCATGCTCGAGACTGTTCCAGCGAAGTTCCATGAATGGATCAGAAATTTCCCCGAATCCGATAAGAAAAAGACCTGGTCGCTCGAAGAAATCAAACAACAAATCTTGGGATTCCTAGTGGTTGAAAAAGTTGAGTATGATAAGACCGGTTTCGGAACCGAACTCCTGATGGGACTGCGGAATTCCCGAGACTTCGGGCCTGTTGCTACGATGGGAGTGGGCGGCGTGGAGATCGAGTACCTGAGCGAAAGAATCCAGGAGGGGAAAGCCGTTTCCATCGGATCGCCGCATATTCTCTTCAAGGAAGATATCAACCGCATCCTTGAACCTCTTGCCGTATATGACAAACTCGTCGGGAATGTGCGGGGGAGTGAGGCACTGATCTCCAAGGATGAGCTCGTAGAGACCTATTACCGATTCCTCAAGCTAGGCGCCTACTATTCACCGTACAAGACCGATCATCCCTTTGTGATCGAAGAGGCCGAGGTCAATCCTTTTGTCGTTCAGGATAATAAACTGATCGCCCTGGATGGAATGTGTCGATTTTCAAGAAACCAGACCGTGCCCAGAAAATCACGCTTCGAGAACCTCGAGTACCTGTTAAAGCCGAAGACCATTGGTATTATCGGCGTATCAGAAAAAATGAATGTGGGTCACATAATCTTGAACAACATCCTCAGCGGAGGATTCTACAACTGGAATGTTTTTGTCGTAAAACCCGACGCCAAGGAGATCGAGGGCTGCACATGTGTCCCCACGATTGCTGATCTACCCAAGGCCGTCGACCTGTTTGTGATCGCTGTTTCTGCTGAGCAAACCTATGAAGTTATCAAAGAGTTGATCGCTCACGAAAAAGCCAGGTCTGCCATCATCATCGCCGGCGGTATTGGCGAAAAGAAAGGGACACAGGACCTGGAGGAGGAGATCAAAAAACTGCTCGAGGATGGCATTCAAGAGAATAAACTCACTCCGGTCGTCAACGGCGGCAACTGTCTGGGCATATACTCTAAACCTGGAAAATACGACACAACCTTTGTGCCCGATTACAAACTGCCCCGAACGACAGGCCGCAAGACCGATCTCGTTTACCTGAGCCAGAGCGGGGCGTTTATGATCTCCCGGATGAGCAAGCTTCCCAATATCGAACCCCTCTACGCCATATCGATCGGCAATCAGATCGATCTCACAGTGTCGGATTACCTGCACTACTTCAAAGATGATGATGAAGCCAAAGTGTTTGGGGTGTATGTCGAAGGTTTTATGCCCGCGGATGGTCTTGCCTTTGCCAAAGCGGCCTGCCAGATCGTCACCAAAGAAGGGAAGATGATCGTTATCTATAAGGCAGGGCGTACCCATGAGGGGAGAGAGGCCACAGCCAGTCACACAGCCTCGGTGGCTGGGGATTACAGTGTCTCCAAAGCCATCCTGGAAGAGGCCGGCGCCATCGTTGCAGACAGTATCTTTGATTTTGAAAACTATGTGAAAAATCTTTCCTTATTGGCGCACAAGGAAATTCGAGGGAACCGGATCGCCATCATCAGCAATGCAGGCTTTGAATGTGTGACCATGGCCGACAATCTCAAGGACGACCAGGAGTTCCGGTTGGCAAAACTCTCACCGGAAACAGAGAAGAGGATCTCTCAAATCTTGAAGACGCAGGGCATTACTCAGCTCCAAGATGTCAACAATCCTCTGGATACAACACCTGTGGCCAATGATGTCGTGTTTGCCGATTGTGTGTTGGCCATGCTCGAGGATGAAAATGTGGATTGTGCCATTGTATCGCCTGTGCCAATGACCCCCTCCATGCAGACGCTTGTGCCGGGGCGGTTCCATGAGGAAAATGTGTACCATCCCAACAGCATAGCTATGCGTCTCATCGATATCTTCAACCAAACAGATAAACCTTTTGTTGTGAACCTCGATGCCGGCGACATTTTTAAGCCGATGACAGATTGTCTGGAACAAGCAGGCGTGCCGACCTTCCGTCGTTCGGATGTCGCTGTGAAATTTTTGAGGAAATATATCAACAATCGCCTCAAGATCCGTGCACAGTACGAGCACAAAGCTTAGTGAGAAATATGGTATAATGCCGTTTTAATTGAAAGGAAACTATCAAATGGCCGCTATGGACAGAGAAAACTTAGAAGAACTTTTCCGTACGCACGGATACACTGATTTCAAATGGATCGATCCAAAAGAATTTGTCGTTGCCCAGTGGGTGAGGATGAAATGTATGTTTGGCTGTGATGAATACGGGAGGACAGCCACATGTCCGCCGAATGTGCCCGCTGTTCCCGAATGTGAACGATTCTTTTGCGAATATAAAGACGCTGTCATTTTCCATTTTGAAAAAAAGGTGGACAAACCCGAGGACCGCTGGGATTGGACAAGAGAACTCAACCGAAAGCTTCTGGGGCTCGAAAGGGAGATCTTTTGTTCCGGCTATGAGAAGGCCTTTCTGCTATTCCTGGATAGCTGCAATATCTGTAAAAACTGTACGGGAGTGAGGGCGAAATGTAAAGAGCCCGAGCAGGCCAGACCAACGCCCGAGTCGTTGGCCATGGATGTTTTTACAACTGTCCGTAAGGTTGGCTATTCGATCAACGTTCTCTCTGATTATGACGAGAAGATGAACCGGTTTGCGTTTCTTTTGATCGAATGAATAGTGTGGAAGACCTACGCCTGCTGCGACTAATATAATGGAAAAAGAGATGTCTATAAGGGAAAGGATAGAGGGGCTTGAGAAGGAGACCCTCCACGCAAAGGCCTGTCTGAGCTCCGACTCCAAGGGGAGGGAGCGCCCCGAAAAGTTCCATTCCATAAGGACCGCGTTCCAGCGCGACAGAGACAGAATCATCCATTGCAAATCATTCCGGAGATTGAAGCACAAAACCCAGGTGTTTATGGCTCCTTTTGGAGACCACTACCGCACACGCTTGACCCACACGCTCGAGGTCTCGCAGATCGCCCGCACAATGGCCAAGGCCTTGCGGCTGAATGAGGATCTGACCGAAGCCATTGCCCTGGGCCATGACCTGGGACACACTCCTTTTGGCCATGCCGGGGAGAACACCTTAAATACTCTTTTATCTAAAGGTTTTTCTCATTCTGAGCAGAGCCTTCGCGTGGTGGAACAGTTGGAATACGAGGGGAAAGGTCTCAACCTTACTTATGAAGTGCGCGACGGCATCTCCAAGCATTCCAAGGGGAAGGGAGCCATCCTGAGCAAGAATGCAGAGGATATGCCCGCCACACTGGAAGGGCAGATCGTCAGGGCCTCGGATGTTATCGCCTATGTGAATCATGATATCGACGATGCCGTGAGAGCGGGTGTCATCAAGGCCAAAGACATCCCTGAACATCTCGTCGAGATCTTCGGCAAATGGCATGCGTCACGGATAGACAAGATGGTCGAAGACGTGGTCGAATCCAGCCTCGAAACGGGCTTGACAGAGATCGCGATGAGCGAAGAGATCGCCAAAGGCGTTGCAGAATTCCGCAAGTTCCTCTACGATCGCGTGTATTTTAATCCGGCGGCCAGTACCGAGCTCAGAAAAACAGAAAAGATCATGACGGACCTTTTTGCCCATTTGATGAGTGATCCGGGAGACCTGATAAAGCCTTACCCGGAGAGCGATTCGCTGGAGAGGCGCGTGGGCGATGCAATAGCCGGCATGACCGACCTCTACGCCCTCCGCCTCTACGAGAAATTTTTCTTCCCCCGCTCCTGGCCCGTCCTCTAGAAAAGAGAAAAGGGGACAGGCTACTTTTTACGGGGGTAATTAAAAAAGCAGCCTGTCCCCATTTATTTATTTCTCGATGATTTCCTTCAGGTACTTGATCGCTTCCTCGTCTTTAGACTGACCCAGCACCATAATAATCTGTTTTTTCAACCTTGGGTCTTTCTCTTGCCTTGCCATATCAATCAGAACCGGGACTTTCTTTTTACTCCTGTTCTGCGCCATTGCCATGATGATATTTTGCTTAAAATTTGCTTCATCCGCCTTGTCATACGCGCCCTTAAGAACATCGAAAATCCTTTCGCTTTTTTTCTGTCCCAACATCATAACAGCAAGTTGCTTAATCCTCATGTTCGGATCACTCATCATAATTTGGATCATTTTATCTTCAGCCATTTTACTGTCGTTCTGTCCGATGGCCATAATCACTCTCTCTTTGAGCTTGGTGCTGGTCGCTTTATTGAATACTGCGATCATGGCTTCAAGGCTTTCTTCATCGTCCCTATTCCCCAACCACATTATGGCCGCCTCTTTGGCTCTTTGATCTTGGTCATTTTCAAGGATCCAGAACAGTTTCTTTTTTGCCTTTTCACTGTCATTTTGCCCCATAGCCATAACCAGACGTTGTTTCAATTTGCTATCAGTGGTCGTATCATAAATCTTGATTAGAGTGTCCAGGCTCCTCTCATCCTGCTGATTCCCAAGCCAAAATATGGCCATTTCTTGAACCTTTCTATCCTGATCATTAATTGCTGCCTCGATCATCATGTCATTGGCTTGCGGATGATCGGAATTAGCCAGAATAAACAGCGCTCTTTCTCTGAGCTTAGGATTCTCGCTTTCCTTTATGGTCTTAACTAGAATGGGATAGGCCTTGTCTTTATCCACGTTCATGAGTGCGCTCAAGGCCACAAGCTTCAGCTCTAATTCAGGGTCTTCTTCCTCACCTTCACCGAGAACAATGAAAGGATCGATATCGACGTCTCCGATTACAGCCAGGTTATCTAATACTTTCAATGCTTTTAGCGAACCTAATGCCACAATTCCCCCGTGCTCATCCAGCGCAAGTATACCTTCTGTCCCTTCCAATCCTTCCAACTTTTCCAGATCCTCCAATCCGAGGTGTTCCAACTCCTCCAGATCTTCCATATCCAGTAATTCTTCCATGCCTTCGAGCTCTTCCAATTCTTTCAGGTCTTCGATCTTCCCAAGACTTCCATTAATATACAGCCGATAAGCCCGCTGCCCTCTTTTAACCAATTCCTCTGCGATCTTGACCCTCAAGGTTCGGGCATCATCCACCCAAGAGCTCGCAGGAAATCCCTTGATGAGAGAATTGAGGTTCCTGATGGCATCTTTCTTGTACTTGATCTGTTCTTCAAATTCTTCCATCTGTTGGCCGAGTTTATCCATGCTATAAGCAAGATAATAGAGTGACTGATCCATATATTTGCTCTCTTCGTACCTAGTGATCAAGGTGTCGAATTCCCTGATCGCGCTCTCCCAATCTTTCTTATAGATAGATTTATAGGCCTTTTCATAGATTTCCTTGTCTTTGTAATCTTGCGCCATAAGCATGCCGCTTGCAACAAGGACAAAAGCCAGAAACAATACCAAAATTTTTGTGTGTCTCATTGTGTGCCTCCTATAAAGTCTTCAATATATCCATTTTAAAGAGTATGTCCCTTTCATGGATGAATTCCCTGACTTGAGATGGAGCCCACTTGTCATCGCTGGGCATGTTTTTAATTTCTCTCAAGACTAGATCTAGATCTTCCAATAACTCTCCTGCCGATGGATCAAACTCGATCACCAACTTTTTTAACAAATAGTTCTGGATAAGAAGGCTTCTCAAGATCTCCTTATCCAGAGTCATTGTCTCTCTTCTGTTCTCATCTGCCGAATAATTGGCATACGAAACAAGCAGCGGTTTCAGAGTTTCAAAGTGTTCGCTCAACGACTGTTTGATGTATTCTGAAGAGCCCGTTGCTTTTATCCCAGGGGCAGCGGCAATCTGCGTGTCCGACGTTAACCAGAACCTTCCGATAAGCACTCCCAGGACAAAGATCACGAAAACCGATGCTGCCGCATAAACCCAACCTGGCCGCATGAAAAACCATCTCTCTTCCTCTCTCCTTTTGCGTCTTTCCCCCTTCGGTTTCTCAGCCATATCCGTCTGGATGGCACCCCAGCATTTCTCCCAATCTGCCTCGGGCGCACTTTCCTCCTTTGTCTCGTCCAACAGTGCAAAAACACCCTTTGTACTCTCCCATTCGCGAGCGCACTCCGGGCATACGTTTGTGTGTTCCATCACTTCGCTCTTGTCTTTATCGGCAAGCTCCCCGTAAAGCAAAAGCACGATATCTTCTTTACACTTTTTGCATTTCATAGCGGTTCTCCGGTAAGAAACATTTGAAGTGTTTTCTCATGACCGAGACGGCCCGGAACAACTGTTTCTTCACGCTCCCCTCAGAACATTCCATGTACTCGGCGATTTCCTTGATGCTCAATTCCTGATAGTGTTTCAGGATAAATATCATCCGCTGCCTCTTTGTCAAAATGTCGAGCACTTGTTCGAGCTTCTCCCTTACCTCGCGTTTGTGGTGGGTGTTATCGGGATTCGAAGTGTTTGTCGGAGCGCTCAGCCCATTGATATCATCTGTCGGCATGAGGTTGTCCTTTTGTTTCTTATTTTTCCTCAAGTGATCGATGCTGCAGTTGATGCCGATTCTGTAGAGCCAGGCTGAAAAATTTGTGTTGGCCCCGATGTTGAACTTCTGAAGCGAATGGTACGCCTTGACGAAGGTATCTTGGACAATGTCTTCGGAGTCTTCGAGGTTTTTTGTGTACTGGTGAGCCAGGGAAAGGATGCGTCGCTTATTGTCCTCGAACAGCAGTTTAAAGGCGTCTGGGCTGCCTTCCTGTGCTGATTGCACTAAAGCTATCTCGTCCATTTCTCTTATCATATACCATAACGCACGATCCTTCACTTTCGTTGACCAAAAATAGGGGACAGGCTACTTTTTCCAGAGGTAATTAAAAAAGTAGCCTGTCCCCTTTTA
>CAZXJE010000003.1:0-38076 GCA_964640835.1 uncultured Eubacteriales bacterium | reverse complement strand
GGTTAGGTTGGGACGGCTTGCGGTAGTTCACTACAGCTTCGTGGGCCACTGCCTCAACCTTAATGTTAGGGTGGGGTGGGTTGGCGTTAGGGCGGGACGGGTCGGATCGTGAATAATCCAAATTTCATCTAATTATTCATTCAGATTTCTGAGCTGGGCAAGATAGGTTTTACGGACTTCGAGGAAAAATCGCTGATATTCTTCTGTCCGGTAATCTGGGTAGGTCCAGTTCAATGTCTTCACCTCATTCTTTCCAAAAAGAAACTCCAGATGAGCATAGATCCCCTTTTGCAGAGGGATTCTATGGGAAAAATCTTTGGCAGTTGCCAAGATTAGTGCAGAGGCTGTCATGTATCCTGGATCGAGATTCACGATACGTTTTACCGATCCAAACTCCTTTTTTATTTCCTCCTCCATCATGTTCGTTTGGATCTTTGCTTCGCTCAACTTTTCAGGCGGAACAATATCAGAAAAGCTGATAAACTTCCTTTTTAGCCCCTCCCCCATCTGCTTCTCATAATAATCAGTGAATTTAAAATCCATGAGCGTGCTTGTATGGTCGATGGGCCCGAAACTATCTGTGAGATAGGCTGTGGACCTGGCAAAGATGTCATCTTGAAAAGCAATGATCCCACAAATGAGTTTTACAGGCGTAAATGATATCGCTTTTGCCATTTTCTGTGAATAATTCTGGCTGTAATCTTTTTAAACACTGAAGAAGAGTGCGTCAATCAAAGCAAAACATTATGTGCAGGATGCATTTAACAATTCAAGAGCGTCTTGTGGATCAGGAGAATACATGTCTGCGCCTATTCTCTTTGCAAACTCAGTTGTGACTGGAGCTCCCCCGATAACCACTAAGACTCCGGGATGCACAAACTTGATTTCATTTGTGATCTGTTCCATGCTGACCATTGTCGTAGTGAGAAGAGCACTCAATCCAACGGCCTGAGGAGAATAGCGATCTATGGCCTCGATAAAGCTTTCTACTGAAACATCAACCCCACAATCAATGACTTCCCATCCACCCCCTTCAAAGATCATTGCCACAATCTTTTTCCCGATATCGTGCAAATCTCCGGCCACCGTTCCCATGACTATTCTCCCCCGGTGTTGTATATCCCCTGATAAAAAATAGGGTTTGAGATGCTCCATCCCAGCGGTCATCGCTCTTGCTGCTATCAGAACATCGGGAAGATATATCTCGTTCCTCTGAAATTTTTCTCCAACTTGTCCCATCCCAACTACTAAGCCCTTCCCCAAGATTTCGGCGGGAGGTATTTCCTCTTTCAAAGCTAACCATACCAATTCATCCGCACCTTCCTGATTTTTCATATCTGGGGGATGGAGTGATTGGAGGTTAACTTTGCCCTTTTCTACACAGATGGCGATCCTCTCGAGAATGTCTCTCTTACTTGAAACCATCGTATCGCAACTCCTCATCCAATTTGATTGATTCATCTTAATACAACATTCCTAGTATCAAATCAATGTTGTGTCAATCAGACACAAGCATATCCAAATCCGTGATGGCATGAATCACCTTGCGTTATTGAGTGTCCCAATTGTGTGGTGGAGAAAACCGTGAGAAGGGCTGGACGGGCATGGTGCATCTCCCGTGGGAGATGTGAGGGAAGCCCGGATCCGAGCGAAGTTTCCTCGCTGGGGAAACTGAGCGTGTTTTCGAAATCACAAATTGGAACACTCGGTACGCTATTCATCACAGTTTTGGAGATGCTTCCCAATCTGACTCCTAGAAGGTCAGGATTTTATTTCCTTCGTTAACAGTTTTACTGTCTCTTCGTTCAGAAGCACCCACAGCTCATAAATACCGATTATGGTTCCTATCGGTATCCAGAGCAAATCCAAACAAGCCACCACCAGGATTAGGATCCTTGCCCAGGCCTTACGCTTGAGGAGTCCGAATCCCCCAATGATTTCGGGCAGTGATGTGATAACTAAAAAGAACGCTAAAGCCGTACCGACAATCGAGGTGATTGTCATAGCCTCCGGCTCACCCGAGATTATGCCTGCGCCGATTATGGCTACAAAGAGAAAAACAGCAAAAAACAGCCCCAGGAAACCGAAAGCGATATTGAGCACAGCAACAAAGGTGATATGTTTTTCCATTCTCTCTCCTCCTTAACATATAATATATCTAAAATACTCAACCTGGATTATTCAGGTTATAAAACACTCCTAAACTTAGACCGTGATTCAGCAAGGATTGTTTCTACAATTATAGCCATAAAACGTGGTGTTTATACAATCTTTTTTAATTGACCTGAGTAGAGAGAACCCTTATAATTTTGACATCATGAAGTGGATATACATCGAAGATATCGCCCGTTATAAAGACCAGGATGTTGAGATACGGGGATGGGTTTACAACAAACGCTCCAGCGGAAAGGTTCGCTTCATCCTAGTGAGAGATGGAACAGGATTGATCCAATCTACAATGTACAGTGCAGACAAAGATCATCCTCTCTTTGTCAAGTTTGATGAGCTCACTCAAGAGTCTTCGATCATTCTACGCGGGACTGTTAGGGAAGAAAAGAGAGCGGCCGGAGGATTTGAACTCAGCGTCAAAGACCTGGAAATCGTTCAGATCGCAGAAGAATACCCCATAACTCCCAAAGATCACGGCATCCCCTTTCTCATGGAACATCGGCATCTCTGGCTCCGATCTCAAAAACAAAATGCTGTTTTGCAGATCAGGGCAGAGCTTATCAAAGCCATTCGCGACTTTTTCGACGGAAGAGGTTTTCGCCTTATGGACACACCCATTCTGACTCCCAGTGCCTGTGAAGGAACAACCACACTTTTCGAGACAGAATATTTTGACCAGAAAGCGTATTTAAGCCAGAGCGGACAGCTCTACAATGAAGCCACGGCCATGGCATTTGGGAAAGTGTACTGTTTTGGACCGACATTCAGAGCAGAAAAATCAAAAACACGAAAACACTTGATCGAATTCTGGATGGTCGAGCCCGAGGTTGCCTTCGCGCTCCTGGATGACACTGTAGAACTGGCAGAGGACCTCATCGTTTACATAATCGAACGGATCCTGGAAAATAGAAAGGATGAACTTAATGTCCTTGAAAGAGAAACAAAGCCTCTCGAAAAAGTAAAGACACCATTTCCACGTATTACCTACGATGAAGCATATAAACTCCTTAAAGAAAAAGGATCGGAGATGGAGTATGGCGATGATCCAGGCGCTCCTGAGGAAACGCTCATCTCTAAGATCTTTGATACTCCGGTTAGCATCACACACTTTCCTAAAGCAATAAAGGCTTTTTATATGCAGCCTGATAAAGATCGGCCTGACCTAGTGTTGGGCGTGGACATCCTGGCATCCGAAGGATATGGAGAACTCGTTGGTGGTGGCCAGAGAATCCACGATCTTGAGCTCTTGGAGCAGCGCATAAAGGAGTTTAACTTGCCGCGGGATGCCTATGAATGGTATCTCGACCTGAGAAAATACGGTTCGGTTCCCCACTCTGGATTCGGTTTGGGCATTGAACGGACTCTTTCCTGGATCTGTAAGATCAAGCACATCAGAGAAACCATTCCATTCCCACGACTTCTCTACAAAATCTATCCCTAATTCTGTTGTTAGAAGGAAAAACCAAGCGTTACAAATTGAGACATTTTTCTTTTCGCGTTTTACAATTTTAAAGACGTTATTTACTATTCGTTTCGAAGTTATTACCATAGGGGGGACATGAAAAAAGTCGCCTTGATAAGCTTGGGTTGCGCCAAAAATCTAGTTGACAGCGAAGTGATGCTCGGTTTTCTCAAAAAGAGCGGCTACACGTTTGTCACAGATACTCAAAAGGCAGATGTTTTAATCGTCAACACATGTGGATTCATCAAACCAGCTAAGGATGAGGCCAACGAAACGTTGGCGAATGCCGTAAAATCTAAAAAAAAAGGAAAGAATATAAGGGTGATCGCAACCGGGTGCTATGTGGAACGAAACCAGCATGAGCTTCAAAAGGCGTTCCCAGACGTAGACGCTTGGATGGGGACTAGAGATTTCGATAAGATCGTTCGAGCAGTGGAGGGACTCCCCTACAAAAGTGCGGCCCAATGCTATTTGTATGATCATAAATCTCCTCGGTTTGTTTCTACTCCAACGGCTTGGGCTTATGTTAAAATTTCTGAAGGATGCGCCCATAATTGTTCATTCTGTGCGATCCCTCTAATCAAAGGACCATATCGGTCACGGAGTATCTCTTCTATAAAAAAAGAATGTTTGATCCTTGTCTCTCAAGGGGTTAAAGAAATCAACCTGATTTCACAAGACTCAACTTACTATGGTCGAGATGCGGGACTTTCAAACGGACTCGCTGAACTTCTGGAAGAACTCATCAATATTGAGAGACTCGAGTGGATTCGAATTCTGTACGGCTATCCTGAAGAAATATCCGAACCCCTTCTTGATATTATGCAAGAAGAAAAAATCTGTTCTTATCTTGATATCCCCTTTCAGCATGCCAATGCGAATATCATAAAGGCCATGAAAAGAGGATTTGATGGACATAGAGCACTAAAGCTGATTGATAATATTAGAAAAAAGCTTCCAGATATCAGCTTACGAACTTCCCTAATCGTAGGTTTTCCTGGAGAGGGACCAGAAGAATTTTCCGATCTTAAAAGCTTTGTCTCATCTGCTCAGTTCGATCATTTGGGAGTTTTCACCTATTCCCCAGAAGAAGGAACCGATTGTTTTTCACTCGGTGATCCCATCCGGGATAATGCGAAGCAAGAAAGACTGGAAGAAATTTTCCAGATCCAGGCTGAGATATCCTTTAAAAAGAATTTAAAATACTTGGATCAATCAATCGATGTGCTCGTTGAAGGGCATCTAAAGGACAATACAAACCTCCTTCTCTCTCGAGGCCGGTTTCAAGCACCTGAAGTCGATGGCATCATTTTGATATACGTGGAAAAAAACATGCCTGATTTAGTGAATTCCATCCAAAAAGTTGAAATCATAGACAGGGATGTATATGATTTAATTGGAAAACCTATCCAATGAAAATTCTTTCGAAAATAATCGCCACTTTTTTTGGCGTCGGCTACTCACCCTTGGCACCGGGCACAATCGCAAGTTTTTTGGTGATTCTTCTCTACAGATATTATCTCTACACATGGAATTGGCCAGTATATTTGGGAGTTCTTGTTTTAATCTTCATCTTTGGAGCGCTCGCTTCCTCTGTTCATGCAGAAACTATAAAAAAGCAGGATCCTCGGAGTGTAGTCATAGATGAAGTGTTGGGACAACTTATCGTGTTATTCCGCATGCCTCCCACATGGCCTCTCCTTATTGCCAGTTTATTGCTTTTTCGGATGCTTGATATCTTAAAGCCATATTTAATTAAAAAATCCGAAAATTTCCCCAGAGGATGGGGAATTATGATGGATGATGTCGTGGCCGGTGTATGTTCAGGTATTATTATAAATCTCTACTTACTTCTAACATGAAACTCAAGGAAAACAGCAGGATAGAAATCATCGCAGTTGGCAATGAACTCCTCACTCCCCACTATCAGGATACCGATTCTCTTTATATTACCCAACGCTTGAATGATTTGGGAATGGAGATCAATTTCAAGTCAATTGTCGGAGATAGCCGGGATGACCTAGCGGATTGCATCAGAAGCAGCCTCGTCCGTTCGGACATAATATTTCTCATCGGTGGACTCGGTCCAACCGAAGATGACCGGACCCGTGAGGTCGTCGCCTCCACTTTAGGAAAAAAGCTTATCTTTAAGGAACAGATTCTTAACAGAATAAAGCAGCGGTTTGAACGCAGAGGCTTTGAGATGCCTTCTGTGAACAACAAACAGGCCTATATCATCGAAGGCTCCTCTGTTCTCGAGAACAAGCATGGAACGGCCCCGGGGCTTTGGCTAGAAGCAGGCGGAAAAATTCTCATACTTCTTCCAGGGCCTCCGCATGAAATCAAACCCATGTTTGAAAATTATGTATGGCCGCGATTCCTGGAGTTCCAGAAACAGTTTATGCGAAGACGGGTGTTAAAGATTTCAGGACTTACAGAATCCAAGATCGATTCCCTTCTCTTTGATATCTATCCTCTGCAGCCATTAGTCAAATTAACGATTCTCGCCTATCCAGGACAAATAGAGCTGCACCTTTCTTCTCGTTCATTGGAAAGCCATAAAAAAGCGGATGAAACTCTGGATGACCTCGAGCACACCCTCCAAAAGCTCCTGGGAGAAAATATATTTTCCTCATCCGGTGAAGAACTTGAGGAAGTGATAGGGGCATTATTGCGTCAAGCTCAAAAAACTTTATCCATCGCTGAATCATGTACGTGTGGCTTTCTGGGTCACCGCATCACGAATGTTTCAGGGAGTTCTGACTATTTTCAACAGGGAGTTCTGACGTATTCGAACGACTCCAAAGTACAACTATTGGGTATTCCATATGATCTCATTCTCCAACATGGTGCTGTCAGTCATGAAGTTGCTGAGGCTATGGCCATCGGAATCAGGAAAAGGTCAGGGTCAGATATTGGCCTCTCTATAACGGGAATTGCAGGACCTAATGGAGGATCACCAGAAAAACCTGTTGGCCTTGTCTACGTTGGGCTAGCCTGGGAAAACGAGCTAGAAGTTGCGAAGAACATTTTTTTAGGAAACAGAGAAGTCATCAAGTTCCAATCCTCTCAGAAAGCCCTTGATATGCTTCGACGTCATCTTCTAAAATTCCAAAAGAACAGACTAAATAATCAAACAAATTGACATGAGAACTTTTGTAGCTATAGATCTCGACCCCGAAATCAAAAAAAACATTTCTCAATTCATACAAAAACTTGAGAGTCACAATCCCAGTGTCAGATGGATCAAAAACCAGGGCATGCACCTGACGCTAAAGTTTATCGGAGAAATCACGGATGACAAAGCCCGTGATATTCGATCGGTATTGATGGACCTTTCTTTAAGGTATGAGCGTTTTCCGCTGAAACTGGTGGGCACAGGCACATTCCCTCCAAGGAGCAGACACCCGAGAATTCTTTGGGTGGGGATCGAGGAAAGCCAGAAACTGACGTCAGTGCAGAATGAGGTTGAATCCATGCTGGATAAATTATCTATTACTCGAGAAAAGCGGAGGTTCCATCCCCACCTGACTTTAGGAAGGCTCAGATCGAGTACCAATATCGCGCCAGTCCTGGAAGAGTTGTCTAAAAACAAAGTCAAAGAATTTGGAAGCATGGAAGTGGAGGAGATCACTTTTTTTAAGAGCACACTGAAGCCCACAGGCGCAGATTACAGCGTCCTCGCAAAAATTCAACTCAAATGACATTGATCTATGCTATGCTCTCCTATCTTGTCGGGTCCATCCCCACCGGTTACATATTTTATAAACTCAGCGAAAAAAAGGATATCCGTAGATTTGGCAGTCAAGCGACAGGCGCCACTAATGTTCTCCGGCTTAAGGGATGGAAATACGCCATTCCTGTTGGGTTGTTTGATATTCTCAAAGGATTTTTTGTTGTTTATTTCGCTCTCAAGTTATTTCCGGATAAAAAATTGGCTCTTCTATGCGGATTTCTGGTTGTGCTGGGGCATTGTTTTCCGATATTTATTAAATTCAAGGGGGGAAAAGGAGTCGCAACCACTGTGGGAGTTTATGCAGCTTTGGCTCCTGTCCCGCTCCTGTGTTCTGTCGGGATTTTTCTGTCCGTTGTCTTGCTCACACGGTATGTTTCTCTAGGATCTCTGTTGGCAATGTTTTTTTTCCCCATTTTCGTCCTTTACTTCATAGGAAACCCTGCCGTCATAGCACTGAGCATTGCCATCTTTTGTTTGATAATTTTCAGACATATGGGTAATATCAAAAGATTGATCGCTGGAAACGAAAGAAAATTTGGAGAAAAGGGCAAATGAAGGCATGTGTCATCGGAGGTGGATCCTGGGGGAGCGCCGTTGCCCTGCATCTTGGCCGCAAGAACATAGACACGCATCTCTGGATCAGAGAAAAGGACATCTATAAAGATACCATCCGGTTCAGAGAAAACAAGACTTTCCTTCCTGGAGCCATATTTCCGTCTTCAGTATCCTTCTTTCATGAGGTGGGAGAATGTGTCCAATCGACTGAGATCGTCTTTGTCGCCGTCCCTTCCAAATTCTGTCGATACATATATACAAAAATTCAACCCCACCTCTCATCACAACACATCATTGTCAGCTTGACTAAGGGGATTGAAGATGGAACACTCAAAAGGATGAGTGAGGTGATGGTAGAGATCTTTTCACCCCATTTTGTGCCTCAGCTCGCTGTGCTGTCAGGCCCCAGTTTTGCAAAGGAGGTCGCTATTGCCCACCCGACAGCTGTCGTCGTCGCATCTAAAGACAATGCTGTGGCGAAGGAGGTCCAACACTTAGTTTCAGGTTCTAATCTGCGAGCCTATACTTCTGAGGATGTACTTGGTGTTGAGATCGCAGGCGCTCTTAAAAATGTTGTCGCCATAGCGGCAGGTATATCCGATGGCCTTCAGTTCGGAGATAATTCTCGTGCTGCATTGATCACAAGAGGTTTAGCAGAAATAACCAGATTGGGGATAACGCTTGGGGCCAAAAGAGATACGTTTGCTGGTTTGACTGGTGTGGGAGACCTTGTCCTTACATGTACAGGGCAGCTCAGCCGGAACCATTATGTAGGTTATGAGATAGGTCAGGGGAAGCGGATGGGAGAGGTCGTATCTCACATGAAAATGGTTGCAGAGGGTATAACCACAACACTCTCAAGCCACCAACTGGCACTGAGGGAAAATGTCGAGCTGCCAATCCATGAACAGGCTTATCTTGTCCTCTACAAGAATAAGGATCCACGGACAGCGTTGCAGGATCTAATGGCAAGAAAATTAAAAGACGAATAGCTGGGTTATTTATAAAATATTTCGATATATAACTTTTTCGGTGATATGAGTTAGTTATAATGTTCATGTTCAAGAGATCGAATATTGGATATCTAGAAAGAATAGTTTATATTTTTATATCGAAATCTTTTACCCTCTGGGCGAGTCGATCTCACCGGGTAGGTTGGGTCGGCATCTGCATCGTTGCAGCCCGGGTTAGGTTGGGACGGTTCGCAGTAGATTTCTACAGCTTCATGGGCCGCTGCCTTAACCTTAATGTTAGGGTGGGGTGGGTTGGACTCAACTCGTAAATAACCCAGATCGTATTATAAGAGAGGTGAAACAATGAAAATAAGAACGGCAGGAATTCTTTTGGTGTGTTTATCTTTAGCTTTTTGTTCCTCGGCGGAGAAAAAAGCCGAAAAACAGAGAGAACAAGATCCCCGTTATCAATATAACTTAGCTCTTTTCCATCTGAACAACGGAAACCCTGATGAAGCCATCAAATATTTCAATAAATGTATCTCCCTTGATGCAAAGTATTATCTTTCATACAACGGCATTGGGATCGCTAATTTGATGAAGGGTGAGTTCAAAACAGCAATCGACTTTTTTCAGAAAAGCCTGCAGCTCAATCCAGCTCTGACCGAGGCACACAATTATATGGGAACCGCTTACCAGGAAATCGGCATGCTCGATAAAGCTGAACAGGAATTTAGAACAGCGGCATCCGATGCCAACTATAAATCCAGAGAGCTCCCCTATTATAATCTCGCCCGCTTGTATTTAACGAAAGAAATGCCCAAAGATGCTCTTTATTATGTTCAAAAGTCCATCGAAACGAATCCCAGGTTAGTTATGGCTCATAACCTTGAGGGTGTCCTGTATGAAAGGCTCAATGATTTTGATAAGGCTATCGAAAGCTATAAGGCCGGATTAAAGCTTTCTGAAGAAGATATCAATTTAAAATTCAATCTCGCTGTAGCTTATTTTAAAAACAAGCAATACAATCTTGCCAGAGAGATGTTCGACGAGATCTATTCCGGCGCCGAAATAGAGATGAAGAGGCAGATCGATGAGTATCTTAAACTCATCAAGTGATCTTCCCGATCAACAAATAGGAAATCGAAAAATTAAGTACCTTCTTCCCATCCCGCAAGATATTTTTGCTGTTCAGGTGTGAGTCTGTCTATAGTGATTCCCAGAGATTTCAGCTTCATGCGTGCAATATCTTCATCGATCTCTCTGGGAACAGGATAGACTTTTTTCTCAAGTTTTATCCCCTGTTTCAACAGGAAGAGAGCACTCATAGCCTGATTTGCAAAACTCATGTCCATAACCACAGCAGGATGCCCTTCTGCCGCAGCTAGATTGATCAAGCGTCCCTGTCCTAAAAGATAAATCTTTCTCCCGCTTTTGAGAGCGTATTCTTCCACAAACTCCCTGACTGTTCTTTTACTCTTGCTCAATTCTTTTAAAGAAGGAATATCTATCTCCACATTAAAATGTCCTGAGTTAGCGACAATAGCCCCATCCTTCATTACTGCAAAATGTTCTTTGGTTATGACGCACTTGTCTCCTGTCACGGTTACAAACACATCACCGACTCTTGCAGCTTCTTTTAAGGACATCACCTGGTACCCATCCATCAAAGCCTCCAAAGCACGCAACGGATCCACTTCACAGACAACGACTTTAGATCCGGCTCCTCTGGCTCTCATGGCAACTCCCCGGCCACACCATCCATATCCGGCTACGACAAAATTCAATCCAGAAAGGAGGATGTTAGTCGCTCTGAGGATACCATCAATAGTGCTCTGGCCGGTCCCATACCGGTTATCAAACAAATGTTTTGTATTCGCATCATTGACGGCGATGATAGGATATTCCAGGACTTTCTCTTTGGCCATACTTTTCAGCCGAATCACGCCTGTGGTCGTCTCCTCGGTCCCTCCGATAATATGGTCCAGAAGCTTGCGGCGTTTCGAATGGATGGTACTCACCAGGTCGGCTCCATCATCCATTGTGATATGGGGATTGTTGTCCAATGCCTGGCTGATGTGCTGGTAGTATGTCCTGTTGTTCTCACCCTTAATGGCAAACACCGGGATTTTGTAATGTTTAACTAGGGATGCAGAAACATCGTCTTGCGTGCTCAACGGATTGGAAGCGGTCAGAGCAACCGTTGCCCCGCCAAGCTTTAACGTCTCCATCAAGTTTGCCGTTTCACTCGTCACATGGAGACAGGCGGCAAGTTTTATTCCTTTGAGCGGTTTGTCTTTAGCGAATTTTTTCTTGATATGTGCGAGGACAGGCATGAATCGCCCCGCCCACTCGATTCTTAATTTCCCTTTTTTGGCTAACGCCAAGTCTTTTACATCGTATTCCATTTAGATCTCCTTAGAAGCCTGCATCTTTCCGCAACAGCTCAGCTTTGTCTGTTTTTTCCCAGGTGAATTCTTCCTCTTCTCTTCCAAAATGTCCAAAAGCCGCTGTTTTTTTGTAGATTGGGCGAAGCAGGTCGAGGCTTTTGATCATACCTTTGGGAGAGAGATTAAAATGAACACGGATCAATTTCTTGATTTTGTCTTCTGATATCTTTGCTGTTCCGAATGAGTCCACCATTATCGAAACCGGGAAAGGCACACCGATAGCATATGCGATCTGAACTTCAATTTTATCGGCGATTCCAGCAGCAACCAAGTTCTTCGCAACATATCTAGCCATATACGAACCAGAACGGTCGACTTTCGAGGGATCCTTACCGGAAAAACAACCGCCACCGTGACTCCCTACACCACCATAGGTGTCAACGATGATCTTCCGCCCGGTGAGTCCAGAGTCTGCAAAAGGACCTCCCCGGATGAATTGCCCGGTTTCATTTATAAAGATATTGGTGTTATCATCGAGCATATGAGCTGGGATTATTTTTTTGATGACAGTTTCCTCGATCTCTTTACGTAAATCCTGCATTTTTACTTTTTTATCATGCTGCGCAGCAATGACAACAGCATCTACGCGCGTCGGAACATTTCCTTCATATTCAACGGTGACTTGCGATTTTCCATCAGGTCTGAGGAATGGTAATTCTTTGCTGCGTCTGACGTCACTTAGTCTCCTGACAAGTTGATGAGCGAGTGTGATTGGGAGAGGCATGAACTGTTCTGTTTCTCTGGTTGCATAGCCAAACATCAATCCTTGGTCACCAGCGCCCTGTTCATGTTCATCCGATTCATTGACTCCCATTGAGATATCGGGAGATTGTTCATGAATGGAAGATACGACACAACACGTCTCATAATCAAAGCCATACTTGGCTCTGGTGTATCCAATCTCTTTGACCGTATCCCGGACAACCTTTTGAAAGTCACAGAACCCGTTGCTTGAGATTTCTCCGGCGATGAGAACGAGCCCAGTGGTAACAAGAGTTTCACAAGCAACCCGGCTTTTTGGATCTTGTTTGATGAGGTCATCGAGAATAGCATCGGAGATCTGGTCGCAGATCTTATCTGGATGCCCTTCTGTTACCGATTCAGATGTAAACAGGTGTTTTCCGACTTTACTCATGATTTGCCTCCATCCTGTTGATTAAAAAAGATAAACAAAAAAAGTAACACAAAAAGAATGACTTTGCAATGACCTTTTGGTAGAATTCTAGGGACACAGAATTCCTGTGTTTTTCACTCAAAGATATTTCGGATGAAAACACTCACTGTTGTTAGCGACTTGGCAGAGCTGAATAAAATCAGAGCTTACCTCAAGGAAAATTTGAGCGCACTCTCTATTTCAGAAACGGATTATTATGCTATCGAGTTGTCAATGCTCGAAATTTGTGTCAATATCATTCGTTATGCTTATCCAGAAGACCAAGGAAACATCCATCTGAAGACCTGGGAGGACAACAATAAGTTCTACCTCGAGATCAGTGATGATGGCATCCCCTTTGATCCGATAACGGTTGAGGACCCTGATTTAGAAAAAATGATCTCAAACGGACAGAAGGGTGGATTCGGGATTTTTCTTGCAAGAAAACTCATGGATGGATTCGATTATAAAAGAGAAAACGATCAGAATATTCTCACTATTTACAAAACATTCACTTAGTTTAAATCTGTATTTAATACGTGGAGGTCATAATGTCTAAGTTAGTGCCGCCTCATGGAGGACGGTTGAATTTCTTGTTCGTGGAAGGTGAAGAACGTGAGGAGGAAATGGAAAGGGCAAAAGCTATGCCCCGCGTGCGACTCTCATCAAGAGAGACATCTGATCTCATCATGATGGCCATAGGCGCCTTTAGCCCTTTGACAGGATTCATGGGTGAGGACGATTATACAAGAGTGGTTCAAGATATGCGTCTCGCTGATGGAACGCTCTGGCCAATCCCCATCACTCTTTCTGTGACAAAAACAGAAGCTGACAGCTTCCCTATAGGCTCTGAGATTGCCCTCATCGATGATGAAAGCGACGAGATGATGGGGAGTATGAAAATAGAGGAAATATTCACTTATAACAAAAAAGCTGAGGTCAAACAGGTTTACAAGACCGAGGACGCGGCCCATCCCGGAGTGGCTAAGGTATACGACCAGCAGGATATTCTCTTGTCTGGACCTGTCAAAGTATTTAGCGAAGGCCCCTATCCGAAAGCCTTTGGAGATTATTATGGCCGTCCCGCGACAACACGGGCCATTTTTGAAGAAAAAGGATGGACCACGATTGCTGCTTTTCAAACCAGGAATCCAATCCACAGGAGCCATGAATACTGTACAAAAATCGCTCTCGAGGTCTGTGATGGTATTTTGATCCACCCGCTGGTCGGAAAACTCAAGGCCGGTGATATCCCAGCAGACATCCGCATGAAATGCTACTTGGCCCTGCTTAAGAATTATTATCCAGAAGACAGGGTTGTGCTAAAGGTCTATCCGATGGAAATGCGGTACGGCGGTCCCCGGGAGGCCATCCTTCATGCCATCTTTCGCCAGAATTACGGATGCAGTCACCTGATCGTGGGCAGAGACCATGCGGGTGTGGGTAACTATTACGGTCCCTTTGATGCACAGGCAATATTTGACGACATCCACGATGACGACCTGCATCTCAAACCATTAAAAATCGACTGGACCTTTTGGTGTTTCAAATGCGATGGCATGGCTTCCATGAAAACCTGTCCTCATTCCAAGGAGGACCGAGTGCTCATCAGCGGCACAAAATTGCGCGACATGCTGGCAAACGGGCAGATGCCTCCTAAAGAATTCAGTCGGCCTGAGGTTGTTCAGATTCTGATGGACTATTACAAAAAATTAGGCTGAATTATTCATAAAAAATGTCGATTCTTACTACAAATAAAACAATTTTGACAACTCATTTGGTCCATACACGAAATCAATTTAACGTTTCCATTTTCATGGCTCTTATTACAATAATCGACATTTTTTACCCTACGGGCGAACTGATCTCACAACAAAGCCTTCGTTGTAGCTCATTCGAGGTAGTTCACTACATCTTCATGGGCCACTGCCTTGCCTTTGCAGCGATATCAGCTCGTGAATAATTCAGGATTACAATACAATTATGGAGAATGTACAATGACCATTCAAAAAGCAACAAACATAACCTGGCATGATGGAGACATCACCAAATTAGATAGAGAGCGTTTTATTCAACAAAAGGGCGTGGTGATCTGGTTTACAGGTCTCTCATCCTCTGGCAAGTCCACTATCGCCCGTGCCGTAGAGGAACGGCTTTTCGAGCGTGGTCATCTGAGCTATGTTCTGGATGGAGACAATATCCGCCATGGTTTGAATAAAAACCTTGGATTCTCCCCCGAGGACCGAGAAGAAAATATCCGCCGCATCGGAGAAGTGGCCAAATTGTTTGCTGATGCGGGGTTAATCACCATGACAGCATTCATATCTCCCTACAGAAAGGACAGAGACCGAAACAGAGAGCTTCTCGAGGGCGGTGAATTTATTGAAATCTTTGTAAAGGTGTCTTTGGATGTGGCAGAAAAAAGAGATCCCAAAGGCCTCTATAAAAAGGCTCGGACTGGCGAGATTAAAGAATTCACGGGCATATCCGCTCCCTATGAAGAACCGCTGAATCCTGAACTCACACTAGATACAGATAAGCTCACGCTCGTACAATGCCAAGATACTGTTATTCGTTATCTTGAGGAGAATGAGATTATCAGCATGAACGAAAAAAGCTGAGTTCAGTACAGGACTTTTTCTTCCCCCATTTTTTTAATTCTCTTATCCAACCAATTGATGATCAGGTCCCTGCGCATCAGAGTTGCTTCGATCTCTTTATCAGTCAAATATTCCCCGACAACTTCTTTCATGACATCGGCACTCAGAGTTTTTAGCTTTTCATACAGGTCTTTGGGGATTTCTTTCATAATAAATGTGGGCCCTTCCTTGTATTTCTCGTCATAAATAAGATTCTTTGTAAATTTCTTGGCTGTACGGAATGACCGGGAATGGTCTATGAGGATCATCCGCCAATCTTCAGTGATGAGATACTGATTCTGATGGCGGTCCTCATTTGCGATCAGATTGTCGAAAACCCTTTGCATATAGAGAGCTCTGTTCCAGTAGAAAATTTTATAGGAGGGAGTTTTTACCTTGTTCTCGACTTTTTGTCTAAGGCTCATCATGGAATCAACCCATAACTGGCATGATCCGCGATTTTCTTGAAACCGTCTTTCCACTGTTGGAGGCACCATGTTAAGGTTCAAATGCTTGTCCAGATGATAGGCAGCGATCTCCCATCTCCAGTTTTCCATAAAGCCCTTCATTCGCCCTTCAGGATTTTTCCATATCGCTTTATTCGTGACTCCGTCTTTTTCCAGGGTGACCACCCAGGGCTTTGTGACCGCCTCTCGATCACTAAACGGTTGATCTTGACCGGTAACTTCAGCCGTCCTCAAGAACTCTTCCCACTTATCACGCGCTTCCACTTCTTCCGGCTTGAACTGGGCAAATGAAGGAAGATTGAATCCCAAAATGAGGATAAAAACTGAAAAAGTCATGATGTATTTTTTCACTTTTGTCCCTCCTTCCATGTTTATATTGATAATCACACTTTATAGCCATATAGAAAATTAATTTCTAATACAGGACGTTTGCCTCTCCTTTTTCTTCGATCATTTCTTCAATTTCGTCCAAAAGGAGTTTTTTCCTTACCAGGACAGCTTGGATTTCCTCATCTGTTAAATATGGCCCAACAGCTTGTTTGATTTTATCAAAATTTAATGCTCTAACGTTTTCAACAAACACCCACGGAAGACGTCTGAACAGTTTTTGAGCTAATACACCATTTTTACCAAAAACCAGCTGTTTCTGAAATTTCTCAGAAGAGCGGAAGCTCCGCGAATGATCGATGAGAATCGTCCGCCAATCCTTCTTGTAGCGGATATTTTGTTGCGTTCGATCTTCGTTGGCGATCACACAATCAAAGGCCCTCGTCAAATATTTTTGTTTGTTCCAACTCTCCAGCTTATCCTGTGGAATTTTAATTCCCTGTTCCATTCTTTCAAGATCGCTCATTTCACTTGTGATCCAGAACTGGAGAGATCCTCTCTTTCCGTTGAATTCCCTTTCTTTTGTGGGTGGGATCATGTTCAATCCCAACAGTTTATCCATCTCATAAGCAGCGATCTCATACTGCCATCCCTCAATAAAACCCTTCTGCATTCCGCTGGGATTCTTCCAGCAACCACTATGTTCTTCATCGCCACTTTTCATGTCCAGCTTATACGGTTTTGTGACGCCCTCTCCAATATCCTTGGACCTGATAATTTCTGCTGTCCTCAGAAACTCCTCTATTTTCGGCCGCTCGGCGATCTCTTCAGGAGTAAATTGTGCATACAGAGAAGAAACGAGTGAGAGAAGAAGACCAAAAACCAAGACGAAAAGGAATTTTCTTTTCATTGGATTATCCCTTAAAGTTAATCATCCCCACTGGTTTACATTTCTATGATAACCATTCAAGTTCTGAAAATCAAAATCTTTATTGTGCTTCCTTTGCAGGAGTTGCTTCTCCTGAAAGCCTTTTATACTCTTTCGCTATTAAAACTCCGAGAAAAATCCAAATCAAGCATAAAATAACATTAATACCTGCAAATCCGGTTGAGCTCAAAGTGAGGTATGTGGACCCGATAAAGACGACTAAGGCTGACAGAACATCCCCTGATCTGTGAAAAAAAGTGTCGATCGCAGCTTTGGCTTTATACTTCTCTTCTCTCGATGTAATGAGGAATAGAGCATGTCTTGTAGTGTTCATTAAGGAGTAATCCGTCCCATTTTCAGTGGCTTTTACCCACTTCACAACAAGCAAGGATGCGCCGATGGCAATGAAAGCATATCCGCCAAGTGCAATGAAGGGTAAAACAAAAATTGCACCTCTGACTCCAATCCACTTGAATATTCGGGAGACAAGGAAAAGTTGGATCAGAATAGCAAAAAGATTTTGATATTTATAAAAATCCGCATAAAATTTGCCTATGTATTCTTCCGTGTTTAATCCTTCTGATTGTCCCATCTCAACAACTTCATGAGCACTCTTTTTGACATATTGCCCTAGAATAAACTCCCCGTTCGTATTTATGAAATTCAGCAATAAAACAAAGAAAGCAATATAGAGAAGATATCTCTTTTTAAATACAAGCTTAAAACCTCCACCTTTTTTCAGTGGTTTCTCCGCATCTTCTTGCTGGGAGTCAGCTTGACCGTTCGTTGATATTTTAAGTTTGGCCCTCTTTTTTTCTCTGGTATGAATAATCCAAGCCAAAATGATACAAATCAATAGAATTGCGCCAGAAACTAGCATCATTCGATATAATCCGATTGGTTCGACAAGCCCACCCGCACCAACACTTCCAAAGAAACCTCCGAATGTAGCACCGAAAGCGACAATTGGAAAGAGTCGTTTTCCTTCTTCGGGATTGTAGATGTCATTGGCAAAACCCCAGAACTGCGCAGGAACCAGGACATTAAAAACGCCTATCCAAATGAAAAAAATTATGCCAAATGTTCCAAGACTGATATCTGTAAATGATAGGGCATAAAATATGACCAAGTTAGAAACAAAGAAAAGAGTCACCCACGTGATCAATTTCTGTCTTGGAAAACGAGAGGAAACTCTACTGAATGCTTTCACAACAAAAATTAGCACAATTGCAATTACGGCAGAGAGATAGCTTTTGATTTCAGGCCCTTTTCCAGCGAGAATCAGTGCCTCTCTTATGGGCTTTATTATGTAATAAGCAGCAAAGATCAAGAAGATGTTCAGAGTGAGGAGTAAAGCAGTTGGTAATTCTCCTGGATAGACAGTGGCAAAGAGGCTTAGAAACTTATTGAAGATACCGTGTTTATCACTTCTTAGACTATTCTCAGAAGATCCCATTTTATTTTCCCTCCATGAAGCGTCCTTGAATTTTTCATAATTGATTGCAAATGTCAATCGGAAATTAATTTACTTTTCCACGCTTTCTGTGCAAAAGTTTGTTGAAAAATCGAATGGGATTTTGTTAACAAATTGATTTAATTGGGATTATAATCGAATGCACATTTTCTGGGCACTTAGATAAGAAAATGGACTAGAATAGGACGGCGTCTTCGCCCTTTTCCTCGATCAAAAGCTTGATTTTATCGATGATCAGATCTTTTCTTTTGAGGAGGGCATCTATCTCCTCGTCGTTAAGATGGGGCTCGAGCACTTTTTTTATCTCGCTCGCTTCCAATCTCTGCAGATTATGGAAAAGCTCCTTCGAACATCTTGTGATAGCAGCCTCAGAAATTAGCTCCGCGAAAGGCGCAAATGCCTCAGAAAAATCAACACGCCAGATCTTCCAATCGCTCTCTTGGATGTAAATATCTTCGGGATCTCTTTCACAAAAAACCAAGTTCTCAAAAACAGAGATCTCGCATAGAGCATCAGAAAATTTTTGGGAGTCATTGGATTTTGTGCCTATTCTTTGTCGATGAATCAGCGAAAAACATCCCTCGAGATATATGTGAAGAGATCCCAGTGTTTCCTTAACCTCTCTTTCCACGACAGGTGGGACCACGAGGTATTCTAAAAGTTTGCTTATCTCATAAGCAGCAATTTCGTAATGATAGCTATCTGGAAGAAGAGTAGGTCGGGGCCGATTGGCATACTTGAATATCGCTTGTCTGCTTATCTCTCCATCATTCAATACTACTCCCCATGGAGCCGTTCTCCCTTCATATTTATCGATCTCGACTTCATAAATTTCAGCTGTTTTTAGATATTTTTCCAATTTGTTCATGTCTGCATTTTCCTGAACGGGATGAAACTCCTTTCCACAGATGAATGTTGTGTTCAAGATCATCAAAAATCCAACTGCCAGAATTAGTTTAATTTTCATTAATTTCCCCCTCTGGCCATAGCCAGATGTCCCCTTCTTCTATGATCAATGCACTTAAAAAACCTCCATACACTTCGGAAATGCCTGTATCGATGATCCAGATACTCTCATCATAGCGGCTAACGAATTCTTCAGAGACTACACTACTGCTCCCTCTCTGGGGAGTATGAGCGATCACCATATTTTTAGCCCCGAGATTATTCAGGATTTTTTTTACTTCTTCCGCAAAATTCACATCCTCCTTTATAGCCAAACCTCTGTACCACAGAGGGCCATTCTGATCGTACACAATTTTCGGCTGAGACCTCAAAGCTCTTCCCCTCTTTAGTGCCAGCCGGAATTCCTCCAACTCCCTTCGCAATTGGTTGTTGATATCCTTTAAGCTCTTCTTAGAGTAGCTATTGCTGATTCCACCATGAACAAAGACCGTTTCATTGATCTTTATTACGGCGTTGTGTTTTATGATCCACTTTCCGTAGTTATCGTTAAAATATCTTGTGTACTCTGCTTTCGCTTTTCTGTCCTTTTTCAAAACATCGGCCCAGTAATTTCTTAACTCTGTTTCATAAGAAAGAGCGGAGTTTGAAGATTTGTTATTATTTTTGTCATATTTTTTTTTAAAATCTTCCTCTTTGTTTTCTCTAAAATCATCGGGAAGAAAAGATATAAATTGCTCTACTGTTACATATCTCGGATTGTCGATGGCAATACCCGTAATATTCATCTCCTCATGGTTTCCGATCAACATGTGGACCATTCCTCCAGCTTCTTCGGCCTCTTTTTCCAGGAGCAGGATCAGATCGAGTATTTTTTTTCCATCCGGTCCTCTGTCTAAGATGTCCCCTGTCTGAACGAAGTGAATTTCTCCACCTTTCCAATGGAGAGAGTCATCGACAAGTTTAACTCCTTTCAGTATTTCCACAAAGTTCTTGTAGTCTCCGTGCAGGTCCCCGATCGCTACGATTTTTTTGACTCCAGTCCATTCGCATGGCAGTTCCTCAGCCAAAGAAAATGTAAAACACAGAACTGTGATAAGGGCAATGAAGAGAATATGCCGAATTGGCTTCATTCTATTCTGGATTTCACTGGCTTTCATTGAACTCCCTTGTTTCATCGGTTGGAGTCGCTCCCCCACTGATCATCCATCGCATCTCTCAATTCCTCCAATTTTATTATATTCCTCTATCGTCAAATTGACAAATGAGATTTATGAATAATTCAGACGATAAAGAATTATTCACGAGCTGATATCGCTACAAAGGCCAGGCAGTGGCCCATGAAGATGTAGTAAACTACCTCAAATGGGCTACAACGAAAGCTTTGTTGTGAGATCGGCTCGCCTGCAGGGTAAAAGATGCCGCCAATAAAATATTGAATGTTTTTAGAATATAAATTTGGCAGCAAATTTTATGAATAATTCATCATAGCAAGAGATTGACTTTGAAATAGCGTTCTGGTAAAAGCTTAAGTAGAATCTGTTATAGCAAGTCTATCGCGTAAAAAAACCGCATAGACAGACTATCCGCAGGAAAGGGTATCAGGATTCGCTGAGGTCTTAAAGGACAAGGGATAAAAATGAAGATAAATTCAAGAAAACAAAGCGATATTATCGTATTCGATATTGAAGGCGAAATCAGAAGATCAGACATTTCCGATGTCACTCTGCACCAACTTGTAAAAGATCAACTGGATTCTGGAAACAAGAAGATTCTCCTAAATTTTGACAAGGTGGAATTCATCGATAGCTTTGGAGTGGGAGAAATATTAGCCAGCTATATTTCCACTCACAATCTGGGCGGACAATTAAAAATTGCTAAAATTTCTCAGAAGCTCTACCTTGTTTTCCAAGTCACCATGCTTACAAAAGTTCTCGACATTCATGATAATGAAGAAATCGCATTGGCGGCCTTTCTAGAGCAGTAATCCTCTGTATTTTATCGAAAACTGAGTCATTTTATGACCAAAAATCGCCTGTTTCGACTTCTATCCCGGATTGTAGAGATTAAGCGAGGTGAAGAAACCATCTCGCTTTTGTTGTTCTTCAATTTTTTTCTAATATCTGCTCCTTACACTATTATCAAATCAGTCAGAAACGCCAAGTACATTATCGAATATCAAGCTGCATGGTTACCTGTTGCCTATCTAATCACAGCCATTTTTATGGGCTTTGTTGTCGCCTTTCATTCTAAAATTCAAGCCCGGATCCCAAGATCTCTTCTCATTATTGCCAGTCTTGTTTTTTTCATTCTCTCAAGTTTTGTTTTTGGGATTCTTTTTATAAAAGATCTAGGATGGGTTCCTCTTGTTTTTTTTGTATGGGCCAACGTCTTCATTATGGTGCTTATGACTCAGTTCTGGATATTAGTCAACGACGTCTTTAATCCCAGAGAAGCAAAAAGGTTAATCGGCTTTTTGGTGAGCGGTGGCATCCTCGGAGGGATAGTGGGAGGGCTTTTAGCCGGTGTTTTGGCTACTTACATTCCCGATTACCTCCTTTATATTGCCGGTGGAATACTTATCCTCAACATAGGTGTCGCAGCTTCAATATTCAGGTGGAGACAAAAAACTAGTCCCCCCCCTACTCGGGTGGAAACAGATGATGTACAAAAATCTGGAAAGATCGAGAAAGTCGGTTTTTTAGACTGTTTCAAAACAGTCAGAAAAACTTACTATTTGAAACTCCTTGCCGCCCTCGTCACCATCACATGGATCGTGTCGACTTTCGTCGATTTTCAGTATAATACCGTTATTGAGAGGGAAGTTACACAGACGTTTTACATCTCCTTTTTTGGATATTTCAACTCTGCATTGCTCATTGTTCCATTCTTCGTACAACTGCTTATGACTAGCAATATCATCAAACGCTTAGGCATCCGCTTAACTCTCCTTGTTTATCCTTTGATACTTCTTCTCTTTTCGTTCGGAATTGCAGCCTTCCCGACCATCCTATTCGCATTAAGCATCAAAGGAAGTGATAAGAGCCTTTCTTTTTCCCTGAATCAGTCCGTGAGAGAGCTGCTTTATATCCCTATATCTCCAGAAGTTAAATATAAGGCAAAGATCTTCATCGATATGTTTCTCAACAGGGTGGGAAAGGGCATCGGTGCTCTATTACTCATGATCTTCGTTTGGGTTCCGACAGCTCAGATCTTAAGAATTCGGATTGTTAGCATTATGTCGATAGTGTTTATCCTCCTGTGGGTAGGGCTCAATCTAAGAGTGAGCAAGGAGTATGCCAATATCATCAAAGGAAAATTAAAAAAGAGTAAGCGTGCAGACAGGATCGTGGATGAAAAGCTGGACGTGGACTTCATGAAGCTTGTTCTCGACACTATCGAGGACAAGAATCGGAGTTCCATTTTGTATGCCATGGATATATTCGACCTGATCAAGCAAGATAAGCTCACACCCGAAGTTAAAAAACTGATCGGCTACAAGCAGGATGAGGTCAGATTATCTTCTGTGGGGATGTTGTTTGAGGGTTCCGAGTCGGGAATTGCACCTGATTTTGAAGATCAAGTCAATGAAGGAATTCTACTAAAAGAGATTGAAGAGATCATGTCACTGGATGTCTATAATGAGATCATGAGCGAGTATATAGAAGAGGTTCTCGTCAATAAAGATAACGAGTCAGAAACGGCAAGGATGGAAGTAGCCAAAGCCTTGGGATTCTCGGATTCTCGGTCTCCCATGAGTGATAAACTTGAAGAGCTGCTCAATGATGATTCTGTAGAAGTAAGTCGATATGCCATGGCCAGTGCGGCGAAGCTGCAAAAGAGAGAGTATGTGCCCGCGCTCATCGAAAAATTAGAAAATCCCATGACTCGGGTGGATGCGAGAAGCGCTCTGGAAAAATATGGTCCCAAGATCACCGGAACTCTTGCAGATTACCTTGGGGATTTGGAAATCGATATAGAGCTGAGAAAGGAAGTGGTTACATCTCTGGCACGAATCGGCAATCAAGAAGCGGCTGATTTTCTCTTATTGGAACTAGAGGAGCGAAGAGAGAACATGGAAAGTGAGCTCATCGATGCCATGGACCGCATCCGTTCGGCAAGAGCGAATATCTATTTCCAAGAGAGAACTGTCAAGAACAAGATCTCCGAACAAGTAAAAGAGTACTATAAAGACCTGATCGAAGCCTATGAACGCCACTCTAAGGAAAGCCAAGACGTCAGCGCAAGATTTAAGATACCGAATCACATAATCACTCGATTATCCAATATCTTCAAGCTTTTGGGGTTGATCTATTCCCACGAAGACATCATGAAATCCTACCAGAACATTCGAACCGGCACTAAAGATTCGGTAGCCTATGCCGTCGAGCTTCTCGATAACCTTTTGCAAAAAGAAATCAAGGATGCCATATTCCCCATCATTGAGGATTTGTCCATCATGGAAAGAGTGAAGAGATGCCGCGTCCTTCTGAAGAATTTTCCATTTTTTTAAAGGCCGAATATGACAAAGACTACGATCCATAAAGCTCTCTCCCCCTTCGTTGATATTAAACATGGAGAGATGCCCACTGCTCTTCTCATGTTTTCCTATTTTTTCTTGATCACATGCTCTGCATACATCGTAAAACCCGTTAAAATTTCAAACTTTTTGGAATCGCTGAACGCCGAGCTCCTTCCTTTTGCCTATCTTATTACCGCTATACTTATTGGTTTTGTTGTTTCTCTCAACACAAAATTTATCTACGCAATGAAAAGGAATGTGTATATATCTCTAAGCTTGATTTTCTTTATTTTTAGCCTCGTCCTTTTCTGGTTTCTCTTCCAGATGGAATGGAGCTGGCTGTCCATGATCTATTGGGTGTGGTGTGACATTTTTACTATAACGACAGTAACCCAATTCTGGATTTTGGTCAATGATATCTACCATCCCAGACAGGCAAAGCGGCTGATCGGATTTCTTGTGAGTGGAGGACTTTTAGGCGGCATAGCAGGATCATTGGCCGCCCGATTCCTTGCTCAGGTTCTTGGAACCACGGATTTGCTCCTGATCTGCCCCTTTTTGCTCCTCCCCTGCATTCTTTTTGTGTCCATCCTTCACAAACAAACAATAGAACCTCTGGATGATAAAAAAAGAGGGAATACTTCAACGAAGACGCCCAAGACCGGTTATCTTGAAAGCTTTGGTATCATCAAAAAAAACCGGTATCTGCTGATCTTGAGCGCCATCATGACTACAGCCATTGTCATAACGACACTGATTGATTTTCAGTTCAATTCTGTAGTTGAAGTGGTATTAGTTGACCAAGACGAAAGGACTGCGTTTTTGGGCACGTTTTTCACAGGGCTCCTCGTATTCTCCTACCTCGTGCATATTTTTCTCACAAGCCGGATCTTGAAAAATTTCGGGATGCGTTTGGCGCTGTCAATCGCCCCCTTGTTCCTCTTGATAGCCTCGATTACTATATTATTCATCCCAGCCGCATTCCTCCTCTATTGGGCCATAGCAATAAAAGGCGGAGATAAAAGCTTGGCACATTCCCTCAACCAGTCGGTTCGAGAATTGTTGTACATCCCGATCTCACCTGATATCAAATACAAGGCTAAAGTATTTATCGATATGTTTGTAAACAAGTTTGCTAAAGGTATAGCGGCAACCATCCTTATCGTCTGTATATTCATACTTGATTTTTCGCTCGAGCATATAAGTCTTATCGTTATCGGCTTTTCCCTTCTCTGGATTTTTCTTAACCGTTGGATCACCCGTGAGTATGTTGGTAGTGTCAAAAAAAACCTAAAGATCAAATGGCAAGATGCGGATAAGTTCATCTCAGAGACCGTCGACATCGACATGACAAAGCTTGTCTTTGACACCCTCCAAAGCAAAGACCGGAGCTCTGTTTTGTATGCGATGAACCTTTTTGATCTTATCAAAAGAGAGAAAATGAGTCCGGAGTTGCGCAGCATAATAGCTCACAAATCCGATCAGGTCCAAGCATGTGCAATGGACTCACTCTTGGAATTGGATGGAGAATTACTCCTCCCGAAGGAAGATGACGCCCTGGACCAAGAGGACATCAACACACAAATCAAGGAGATCATGTCTCAAGATATCTATCATCAAGTCTTGAAAGAGCAGCTTGACAAAATTGTGGATGAGAAAGGCGAAAAAGGCGAAGTTTCCAGGATGGAGGCGGCCAAAGTCCTTGGGATGATAGAGTCGAGCTCACCCGTCACAAGCGAGCTCAACAAACTGCTCAAAGACAAATCGCCCGATGTTCTTAGGTATGCGATCGAGAGCGCAGGCAGGCTAAAAAGGCGGGAGTTCGTACCCCACCTTATCAACCATCTATCCACACCAAGAGTAGAGATTATTTCCAGCAAGGCCTTGGTCGCATATGGAAATAAAATCACAGGAATCCTCAAAGACTATCTTTCGGATCCAGATGTCAACTTGCAAACAAGAAGAGCCATTCCTGATATTTTAAAACAGGTAGGTACACAGAGGGCTGCGGATTTGTTGGCTTCTGAGCTCAAAAAGACAGAGAATGAGGTCGAAACAGAGATGATTGAAGCTCTTTACAAAATGAGGACAAAACATCCCCAAATCCAGTTTTCTCAAAAACCCGTATTGGGAAAAACGATCCAGATCATCAAGAAATGTTATTTTGTTCTCCTAGAAATGCATGATCTGATGGCAGACCGAAGGAAAGAACATCTGGTCAGCGATATGGAAAAGAATCTCGCTCTATCGTTGAAGCACATATTTGAACTTCTCAGCTTGATTTACTCCCCAAATGATATCATCAAAGCCTACCAGAATATCTGTACGGGTACTAAAAAATCGATTGACTATTCCATCGAGCTTCTGGACAACATTTTACACAAGGAGGTCAAAGAAGTCCTTTTTCCCTTGATCGATGATATCTCGTTCGAGGATAGAGTAAGAAAGTGTAAAAAAATGATAAAGCCTCTAGAAAAGATCAAATTCTCTTGATATTTTTCCCCTCCAAGGGTTATAATTTAAGGGGTTGAACTCAATGCCAAAATTATACATTTATCCCAAAGAGGGCGATGCCTTCCAGTTTCCTTTACCACAGGACAAAGTCTCAATTGGAAGGTCATCCGACAATGAAATCCCTCTCCCAGATCCTTTTTGTTCAGGCCGCCATGCATTCTTCTATCCCGTTGATCAAGGTTATGCGATAAGAAACAATAATAGCAAAAATGGAACATTTGTGAACGGCAAACGAATTGCAGCTGAAGTCGAGCTAAAAAAAGCAGACGAAATTCTGGTCGGGACAACTCGTGTAATATATGATAAAGAGATCTCATCCAATGTTGAAGTCACCGATGCCCCATCCCCCTCTGTAAACGTCAACACCATCATGCATCTCGATGATGTTCTAAAGAAGCATGACATCAGCACAACCATCCGCGCTGCAGCCAGACCCATCGATATCGAGCAGATCAAGCTCGAACATCGATCTCTCGCGGTGATCAACGAAGTCAATAAAGCTTTACTTCTCCACAAACCCCTCAACGAGCTTCTTGAACATATCATGGACCTCATTTCAGGAAATCTCCCGATGGACAGAGGGATATTGATGCTTAAACTGGGCAATCCTTCACAACTCATTCCTAAGGTCATCCGAATCAACAATGAACGCTTGAAAAATCAGAAAATACAAGTGAGTAAAAGCATCATCAATATGGCCATAAATAAACATTCATCCCTTCTCATCTCAGATGTTCAAGAGGATTCCCGCTTTAAAGCTCAGGACAGTATCCTTAAAATGAATATTAAATCTGCCATGTGTGTTCCTCTCTATGATAATAAAGAAATTATCGGAATTATCTATACCGACAGAATATCCCTCATGAAGCAGTTCTCTGACGAGGATTTGGAGTTGCTCACATTATTGTCAAACCTTGCTGCCGTTAAGATCGAAAACTCCAAGCACATCGAACAGGAAAAGGAAAGGGATCAGATGGAAAAGCAACTTGAACTGGCTGCTCAAGTTCAACGAGATTTTCTGCCCAAGGAAAATCCGGAATGTAAACAGTTCGAAATCAGCGGTGCGAACATCCCATGTTATCAAGTTGGCGGGGATTATTACGACTTTATCGACATCGATGATGAGAGAATAGGCGTAACGATCGCTGATGTTTCTGGAAAAGGCGTCTCTTCAGCACTTATCATGGCACAACTCCGGGCTTCTCTCCATACCCAAGTCAGTCCTTCATATGACATTATAGAAATGGCAGCCAAACTTAACATTCTCGTTCACTCCAGTACAGCGTCCAATGTGTTTATCACATTCTTCTATGGAGAACTTAACAAAAATACTGGAGAATTCTCATATCTCAACGCAGGCCATACTCCGCCCATTCTTCTGAACAAAAAGGGCGATATCATACGTCTGGATACATGCGGATTCTGTTTAGGTATGTTCCCAATTGCCGATTACGAAGTTCGAACAATAAGTCTTGAAAAAGGAGACATGGCTCTGTTCTTCACGGATGGATTCACGGAATGCAGGAACAAGGCCAATGAGGAATTTAACGAAGATCGGCTGGGTAAACTCCTGAAAAAGAACAATAAACTTTCATCTCAAAAACTTATTGAAAAAATATTTGATGAGGTCAACTCTTACACATCTGGAACCGAACAGATGGATGACATGACTCTTGTCATCGTCAAGCGCACCAGCTAATACGTTTGCAGTTTTTTAAATTCTATTCTATGATAATAACCTCTAGAATTCCCTTGTTTTGTAAAGAACGGATAATGAGCCTATTGCCAAGTAAATCGTTAATATTCTTTATGAGTTTTCTGATTTTTTTGGCCGGGAACCTTTTCCCTGTACAAGAGGATGAGATATTTCCTTTTGAAGTAACAACTTTACAATTGGAAAATGGTCTTCAAGTTATACTCGCCGAGGATTATTCCCTGCCGCTCGTTTCTGTTGTACTGGCATATAATGTAGGTTCGATTAATGAGCCACCAAAAAGAACAGGGCTGGCATACATGCTCGAAAATTTGATGTTTCAAGGATCAAGAAACATAAGGTCCATGCAACACATTCACTTCATTTCGAAAATTGGTGGAGTTTTAAATGCCACTACTACTGAAGACAAAACGATCTTTTTCCAGACCGTCCCTGCCAGCCAACTTGCGCTTATTTTGTGGCTTGAATCTGACCGGATGATCTCACTGGATATTCATCCATCCAAAGTGAAAAGGACCAGGGATTCTTTAATCGAAGAGCTCAAGCAAAGAAAACTGGACGATCCTTATTTTGAAAGTTCTGTTCTTCTCGATCAACTGCTCTATCCGAATATTGCATACAGTCATCCCGTTTTGGGCAGTGAAACCGACCTGCGGAAAATAACCACAGAAGATGTCCAAGACTTTTATACAAAATATTATATACCGAACAATGCCGTTCTCTGTATTACAGGGAATTTCGAGAAGAGAAAAGCCATACAACTCGTGAGAAAATACTTCTCTACGATTCGTCCTGGGCAGCCTGTCCCTTTCTTCCCGGAAGAAGAACATTTTATATCCGAAGAGATGATTCGGAATGTAGAAGACTATCTGGCTCCTTCTCCTGGATTTCACCTCGGATACAGGATATCTTCACCTGATTCACCCGACAGCTACACTCTTGCCATTATCGAGTACATCTTGCTCCATGGAAAAAGCTCTCGACTCCAAAAACGAATGATCTACGAAGACCGTATCGCCTCTCATTTAAGCGGAGGAATAGAGATGAAAAAAAACCTTGCGACGTTTAAAATATTTGTCAAGAACAACACTGAAACATTACGAGACCGAAGCCAAAAATCCATATTTGATGAGGTCGATAAGCTAAAGTCTGGTTTCATTTCGGAAGATGAACTCAATAAAGCTAAAAATATGTTCAAAAGAGATTATCTGGATCAATTCACTACTCTGGCGGATAGAGGAATTCTCTTGGCTGAATTTCATCTCTCACAAAAAAAAAATACTAACTTCCTGGAGGAGTTGAAAAAATATCTAGCCGTAACCCCTACAGATATAATCGGGATCGCAAATAGACATTTCACTAAAAAGAGAGTCGTTCTGAACATTAAAATAAAATGAGTATTACTATGAGGATACGAAGTCATCCATCATCTCTTTGTTTCCTTCTCCTGATATTGTTGTTCATTTGGAATACATCTCTTTTTTCACAAGAAAGATTCCGCCGAGATCCTCCTTTCCCAGATCCACTTCCAGAACTCACTCTGCCCGAAATAGAATCAGCATCTCTTTCTAATGGACTTGAAGTATCCGTAATCCGACGTCAAGACCTACAAGTGATTTCCATGCATCTGATCGTTTATGCAGGAGAAAGTTTTTCACCCGATACTTTGCCAGGATTAGCCACATTCACTGCAAATATGGTTAATAAAGGAGCCATCGGGCTTTCGTCATCCCGCATCACTGAGACGATCGAAACAATCGGGGGGAAATTTTCGTCCGAAACACACCCCGATTATTCTGTCATTTCCTTTACCTTTTTAGAAGATTATCTCGACACTGCGCTAGAAACCTTTGGTAAAATGATCCTCCAGCCGACGTTCCCTCGGATTGAAGTTAGTAATGTCATCAGAACCATGCACTATGATCTACTGGGAAGAAAATCCTCACCGACCTTTGTCGGACGGAGGACTCTGCTCCGGATACTATTCGAAGAACACCCTTACAGAAATATTGGTTTCAACGAAACAGGCACCAGAAATTTTAATCGAGATGAACTCTTGTCTTTTTTTGAGAAATATTACAGACCGAACAATGCAAAATTGATCTTGATCGGCAATCTTACTCTCAGGACAGCGGTAAGAAAAGTCAGCCGCTATTTAAATACTTGGGAAAACAGGAACATCGAAAGCGATGTCGTCAGACCACCACAACCTAATGAAACTCTGAAACTCTGTATCGTAGATCTTCCCGAAGAGGAAGATGCCACGATCACGATCGGGAATACAATCCTTGTGAGAAATCATGATGACTATTTCCCGATCACAGTTCTCAATCAAGTCCTGGGGGGATCTCCCCATAGCCGTCTTTTTATGAACCTGAGGGAATCTAAAGGTTATGCTTACTTTGCTTTCAGTACCATTGAATTTTTCAAAGCCTGTGGTATCTTGACCATTCAAGAACGAGTCAGGCCTAATGCAATTTTCGAATCCATCACAGAGAGCCTGAATGAGATCAGGAGAATTTCTACCCAGGTCGTACCGAATTATGAGCTAGAACAGGCTAAATCGTACCTGATAGGAAATTTCCCGCTTCGGATCGAGGACCTTGAGTATTATTCCTCCAGGTTGTCTGCAATTCAAGCTTTTGAATTAGAAGAGTCTCATTGGAATTCATACTATAAAAGCATGATGCTCATTAGCCCTGAAAATGTCTATGAGATTGCTCGTCGATCCTCGTTCCAATCTCCAATTGTGGTCGTCGTGGGGAATATCCAAGAGCTGATTCCCTATTTACAAGAATTCGACCTGGAAGTCTATGATACAAATGGAGAATTTCAATATACCATCCGAAAAGGAGAGACTGAATGAAGCTTGTTGAGTGTGTTCCTAATTTCAGCGAGGGACGAGACCTTACAAAGATCAGCGCGATTACAAAAGAGATTGAGGCAACCCCCAAAATTAAGCTCCTCGATGTGGATCCAGGGGATTCCACGAATCGAACCGTAGTGACATTCATCGGAATACCCGAGGCTGTTAAAGAAGCGGCTTTCAAGGCCATAAAAAAAGCAGCCGAAGTTATAGACATGAGTAAACATTCAGGAACACACAGCAGGATCGGAGCAACAGATGTATGCCCCTTTGTTCCCGTGACAGGAGTTACCATGGAAGATTGCATCCAACTGGCTCGGGAGTTGGGAGAAAGAGTAGGACGAGAGTTGGGAATTCCAGTCTATCTGTATGAAGAGGCCGCCCAAAAGCCGGATCGAAAAAATTTGGCGACCATTAGAGTTGGTCAGTATGAGGGGCTAGAAGATAAATTCAAGGATCCAGAGTGGGCACCGGATTATGGAGAGCCCGTGTTCAGCGCTAAAGCAGGAGCCACTGCTATCGGTGCTAGAGAATTTCTCATTGCATACAACATCAACCTCAACACAAAAGATCGCACACTAGCTCGTCATATCGCATTCAACCTTCGAGAGAGAGAACGAGCCAAAAGAGATGAAGACGGGAAGATTATCAGAGATAAAAACGGCAAGTCCATAAAAGTTCCGGGAAAATTCAATGAAGTTAAGGCTGTTGGATGGTATGTCGAAGATTACGGGATCGCTCAAATATCCATAAATTTCACGAATTACAAGATCTCTCCCCCTCATCTTGTGTTTGATGAGGCTATCAAGGAAGCTGAACAAATAGGTCTTCGTGTGACTGGAAGTGAGCTTGTAGGCTTAATCCCCAAAGAGGCCATGCTCATGGCCGGGCGATACTACCTTAACAAACAAGGAAAAAGCCCCGGAGTACCCGAGGAAGAACTTATCAGGACAGCTGTTCTCTCGTTGGGACTGAATGATGTAGCGCTGTTTGATAAGCAAAAGAAAATAATAGAATACCAATTCACAGAAGTAGAAAACTCGCTTCTGGACCTGAATCTCCGTGGGTTCGCCAATGAACTCTCTATGGATTCTCCTGCTCCAGGAGGTGGGAGCACGGCAGCTCTGTGTGGTGCATTATCGGCTGCACTATCAGCTATGGTTTCCAACCTCACGGTTGGGAAAAAAGAGTACGAAGATGTACAGATCAAAATCAAGGATTTGGCCACCCATGGTCAAGCACTAAAAGACCAGCTTCTACATGACGTGGATGCGGACACTGTAGCTTTCAACAGCGTGATGACCGCCATGCGAATGAAGAACAAAACAGATGAGCAGAAGAAAGCCAGGGCTGCAGCGATCGAAGAAACATCCAAGAAGGCAACATTGGTCCCACTCGAAGTCTTGGAAAAGTGTGTGGAAGCTTTGAACCTTGCCAAGGAAGTCGTGCTGAGCGGAAATAAAAATTCGATCAATGATGCCGGTGTCGCAGGTCTCACAGCGCAGGCCGGAGCAGAGGGTGCTTTTTACAATGTCAGGATAAACCTTCCTGATATTCAGGATGAAAAATTTAAAAAAGATATAGGTGATCGGGCCAATTCCTTAAAAGAAGATGCTGTTAATCTTGGAAACGAGATCAAAGATCTTGTTTTAAAAGAGCTTGGCTAAGCCAAGCATCATGAAAGGATAGTCCATAGGATACAGAAAACTAAAAAGGAGATCAAAAAAATCGTCTCTCTCTTTTTACAAAAAAGAATACGAGGAAAAAGACAAATGAGAGGCAAACAATAGTTCCAGAGGCGGGGAGATCGAGAGTAAATGCCATAACCAATCCTAAGATAACCGACACCAAGGATACTAGGGAAGACAGAACAATCGCCTGTTTGAAATTCGAGGCCAATTGTAAACCCGCAGCTGCTGGGATCACCAGCAGAGCCGCCACAAGCAAAAGTCCAACGATCTTCATCCCAAGGACCACAGTGACAGCAGTGAGGACAGTGAGAAGCACATCCAATCGTCTAACTCGAATGCCCGATACTTTTGCGGACTCACGGTCGAATGTCATATACATGAACTTGTGATAGTTCAGGATGATGATGATCACCACGCTCAAGGCTAATCCGATCGAAAAGCTAACCTCAAAAGCATCAATAGCCAATATCTCTCCGAATAAATAGCCGAAGAGGTCGATGTTAAAACCTTGGGACACCGACACAATCAAGATCCCGACAGCAAAACCCACACTGCTAAAAATGGCGATGGCTGTATCCCCATAAAGACCTGCCTGTTCCTTGAGTTTCATGATCCCCAATGCTGTTATCACAGCTACACCTGTCGCAACGGCTAAAGGCATCACATTGAGCAGCAGACCTATCGCTATGCCTGCAAATGTGACATGGGCAAGGCCATGACCGATCATAGAATCACGCCTCAGTATTAAAAAAACACCGAGGACTGCGCAGGCAATCGCCACAAAAATCCCGGCCAGAAAAGCCCTTTGGAGAAAACCATATCTGAGAAATTCTGTCACAATATCCATATTTCGATTCAAGCGTTATCAGTGACGATGAGAGATAACATGATGTCCTTCAGTGATCATCTTCTTGAATATCTCCGATTGGCAAAATTCTTCATGTGATCCATGATACTGTAAGATCTGATGAAGACACGCGACTTGACCGACATGTTTATTCACGACACCGATGTCATGAGTGATCAAAACAATGGTTATCGATTCCTTCGTATTCAAGTCGTCCAACATATCGTAGAAGTGCTCCTGTGTTTCCGCATCCACTCCAGTGGTCGGTTCATCGAGAAAAAGAATGTGCGGTTGGTTTACGATCGCTCTGGCGATAAACACTCTTTGTTGCTGGCCCCCTGAGAGTTTCCCGATCCGCCAATCCTTATACGCCTCCATTCCGACTTGTTTGAGGGCTCTTCGGATATGCCCCTCATCATCCTTTTTCTGATTTCCAAAAAATTTCCGGCTGGAAACGAGGCCCATTTCAACGACTTCCTTCACAGAGACTGGGAAAAAAGGATCCACATGAGTGGCCTTCTGTGGGACATAACCCAGTTTTTCCCACCGAGTAAATGCTGCACCGTTCTCCCCAAAGATCTGGATCTTGCCCTCAGAGGGATTTAATAAGCCAAGAATGATCTTGATAAGAGTTGTCTTCCCCGATCCATTCGGTCCGATGATCGAAAGAAAATCTCCGGACCGAATGGGAAATGTGACATGATCCAAAACTTTTGTGTCTCCATAGCTGAAAGAAATACCTTCGATAGAAATCAAAATATCAGAATCAGTCACAGGAAAGCCCCTTCTTCAAACTCGCTAAATTTTGGTTCATGATATCTAAAAAGGTTATATGGGCTTTGGTCTGTTCAATGGTCAGGTTTGCCCCTGGATTGAGAACAAGAGTTTTTGCCCCCACCTCTTCAGCGATCACCTTTGCTAGATTATTGCTCACGTAAACTTCAAAATATATCACGTTTATTTGATGCTCCTTTGCCAGTTCTATGACTCGGACAAGCTGTTTAGGAGTTGGCCTGGAATCAGGGCTTACTCCGTAGAGGGAGACCTGATGGAGTCTATATCTTCGAGCCAAGTAGCCAAAAGCGGCATGTCCGCCCAGAATAAAGGTCCTGTTTTTACACTGACCGAGTTCCTCTCTGAACCTGCGATCGTATTTTTCGAGTTTTTGTTTATATGCGGCGCCATTCCTCTCGAATAGCACGCTATTTTCCGGTTCCATTCGGGAGAACAGCTCAACAAGGTTGTCGATGATCCTCTGATCGATGACAAAATCAAGCCAAATATGTGGATCGAGAGTTCCGTGAGTATGTTTGTGAGCATGTTCATCATGCTGTTCTTCATGGTCTATTTCCGGTTGGTGTTCCACTCTTTCCATAGGAAGAACCAAATCACTCGCTCTAAAGATACGTAAGTTGGGATTGTTGACACTCTTTAAAACATCATCCAGCCATGGCTCGAGGTCTACACCAATATTTATAAACACATCAGATTTTGAAATTTTTATCATGTCGCTCGGACGCGGGCGCCAGGTGTGTATTTCCGCTCCTGGAGGAAGAAGAAGTCTCACCTCCCCCCTCTCACCGCATACAGCCTGGGCGAACTCCATAAGCGGGAATACGCTCGCTGTGACCCTGATCTTTGTCTGATCTTTGCAAACTCCCAAACAAAATCCTAGTGTACATATGCTCAGGAAGATGGAGACAAGAATCTTACGGATCATAGACCTCCCTCTTCGTTAAAAATGATTTTATTCTCATCTTTAATTTTAACTCTTCCATCATAGGATCGATGTTATTGCTCCTTTATCGATCTTAACAGGAAAAACTCTGGGCTTACGGTATCCTTTTTTCTGGGCTAAATCAAGGATTTCACTTATGAAGACATCTGCGTCCTTTTTTTTCACCAATGCGATCCCTGATCCTCCAAATCCTGCTCCCGTGAGACGGGATCCCAGACATCCAGAAAACTCCAGGCCAAATTCATAGAGCAGATCGAGTTCCGGACAAGAGACTTCGTAATCATCCCTCAAACTCACATGAGATTGGAAGAGGAGTTGTCCCAAAGTTGAAAAATCATCATTTCGCAGGGCCTGTTTTGCCTTTAGAACGCGTTCATTTTCACTGATAACATGTCGGGCACGCTTGTAAAGGACCAAGTCCATTTTCTCCTTTTGTGTCTTAAGCATCTCCAGAGTTGTACCCCTATATCCAGGAAGGCCGCAACTACGCAAGTAGAGCTCTGCATCCGCTGACTCTGAACGTCTCGTATTGTATTCTGATCGCGGAAGTTCTCTTTTTACACGACTGTCATAAACCATGAATTCGAGGTTATACTTGTGCAGTTTGAGCGGAATATTCTCGAAATCGAACGAAAGACAATCCAAAAAGATAGCTGTGTTATCCTCCCCAAAAACTGATATAAATTGGTCCATCAGACCACACTTCACACCCACAAAATCATTTTCTGCTTGTTGGGCCAGTTTGGCCTTCTCCATGGGGGCGATCCCGAGTTTAAAAAGCATATCCAGGCCATTGATCACGCTCACTTCAAGAGCCGCAGAGGAGCTCAAGCCTGATCCAATCGGGATATCACCCCAAACCAAGCCGTTTATGCCACCAGGGGAAAATTCATTTTTCTCGAGTACCCAAAAAATTCCTTTGATGTAAGTGTCCCAATGATGCTCCCTCA
Organism: uncultured Eubacteriales bacterium; assembly: GCA_964640835.1. Taxonomy (GTDB): domain Bacteria; phylum Acidobacteriota; class Aminicenantia; order Aminicenantales; family Aminicenantaceae; genus WTAW01. The sequence continues at coordinate 2,018 of CAZXJE010000003.1, read as the reverse complement.
ATGCTGGTATATTTCTCGCGTAAAACGAACTCTCCTCCCCGAAGTCCTCAGCCCAAATATGAACGCGATCATCATCTCTACGACACGCTAAAAATTGAATGTTCATGTGGATGGCAGCAGGGAGGACATACCCTTGGTTGTAATCTGTGTGCTCTCCGATGATATTGATTCGTCCGGGCGCCGATGATATGATTTCAGGAGTTGCTCGAAAAATCTCTTCAAATTTTTTTATATGTTGAGACTCGTTCATGTTTCTGTGGATTTTAATTCAAATATGTTTAAAACTCAACTAACCTGAATTATTCAAAGCAAGAGAAAATATGCTTGAATCGGAAAGACTTTTATGTCATTATTTTGATTCTGATAATTATAACCGGAGTAAATTAATCTAATCTGGAGGATTAATAAAATGGCATTCGCATTCGAAACAATAGAACCTAACAATCTTTGGAAACATTTTGCAGAGTTCCTGAAAATCCCGCACTGCTCGGGCAATGAAAAAGCCCTCGGAGACTACATTATTGCGTTCGCTGAAAGCAAGGGGCTTGAATGGAAAAGAGATGATGTGGGCAATGTGGTCATCTCAAAACCCGGATCACCCGGACACGAGAATTCTGTGGGAGTGATATTCCAAGGACATCTGGATATGGTCTGTGAGAAAAACTCGGATGTATCCCATGATTTTAGCAAGGATCCAATCAACGCAAAGATGGAAGGGGAATGGATCCAAGCGGAAGGAACGACTCTTGGAGCAGATAACGGAGTTGGTGCTTGTGCTGCCCTGGCTATTATGGAAGACGACACCTTGGTTCATCCGCCGATCGAATGTCTTTTTACGGTTGATGAAGAAACTGGGCTTACTGGAGCCACCAAGATCCAGGCTGGCTTCCTCAATGGAAAAAAACTGCTCAATCTGGACAGCGAAGATGAGGGCGAATTTACTATAGGATGCGCCGGAGGAGCTGATACCCAGATATCCCTTCCTCTTCAAAAAGACAAAACAGATAGCAGTGAAGTCTATAAAATCAAGTTATCAGGGTTTAGGGGAGGGCACTCGGGCATCGATATCAATCAAGGACGAGGGAATGCGATAAAATTGCTTGCTAGGATATTGTGGCAAGTGTCCTCAGCGGGTGTGCCCTTTCGTCTGGGTTCCATTGAAGGAGGCAACCTGCGGAATGCCATTCCTCGAGAAGCATGGGCTTCGGTTATCCTCGATCCATCTGAAAAAGATCGCTTTTCTGACACAAGCCAAAAGGCTTTCGAAAAGATCAAAGCAGAGTATGCTGCTGTCGAAACAGAAGCAGCCTTCTCTATCGAAAGATCTGATGAACCCACAACGATAGTCTTGACACAAGATTCTCAAAACAAGTTGATTGATCTGCTTTTTACGCTCCCACACGGTGTGGTCACCATGCATCCCGAAATGGAAGGGCTGGTGGAAACATCCACCAACCTCGCGGTCGTCCATACGCATGAGGACAACGCCGAGGTCATATGCAGCACCAGGAGCTCAGTGGCATCAGCGATCCAGGCTACACGAGACACTCTATCTGCCATCAGTTCTCTGGTGAATGCAGACGTTGTGCTGGAGGAAGGTTATCCTGGCTGGACACCGAACCTGCAGTCTCCCCTTCTCCAAACCATGAAAGACATCTACAAAAAAACATTCCATAAGGAAGCTCATGTAGCTGCTGTCCATGCCGGTCTTGAATGTGGAATCATCGGTGAGAAATTTCCCGGTATGGATATGATCTCTTTTGGCCCCACCATCGAACACCCTCACTCTCCAGATGAACGCGTACACGTCGGTTCAGTGGAAAAATTCTGGACCTTTCTCACGACCGTATTATCTGAACTCGCTTAGATTGAATTATTCATAAAAGCTGCCGACAACTCTATTAAGAAAAACACCTCATTATTATATTGTCAGCATCTTTTACCCTACGGGCGAGCCGATCTTACTACAAAGCCTTCGTTGTAGCCCACTTGCGGTAGTTCACTACAGCTTCGTGGGC
>CAZXJE010000002.1:32427-44328 GCA_964640835.1 uncultured Eubacteriales bacterium | reverse complement strand
TATACGGTGAGTTCGGTGGGTAGGTTGGGTCGGCGCCTGAAAGGTAAAAAATGTCGATTATGAATAGAATGCAATTGATAACGGAATTGTCGAGGTGATTGACTGGAAGAATAATGTAACTATTTGATATTGCTTTTATTAAACCAAGTATCGACATTTTTTATGAATAGTTCAGGTTAGGAATGTTCTCCACAATGAGGACAGATCTCAGATTTGGAATGTAGAGGCCTTCGACAGTTCCAGCACAACTTATCCTGTTTTCTTTCTCTCGCCTTGATTCTGCCCCATATATCATCGATCTCCACTTTTTTGGGATCTTTGCCTTTGAATTTTGAGATATCCCTGATGATCTCTGAGGCCTTCTGGTATCTAGTCTCAAGACTGGTAGAGAGACATTTCATGATGATCTTATCGATATCTTTTGGTATACGGTTGTTCTTCAATCGTGGGGGGGTGATTTTTCCTTCTTTTGCCAACTCCAGAATTTTAAATGGATCCGGATCCAGGATAGGGGGCCGGCCGAGGAGGAGTTCGTAAAAGATGCATCCTATAGAATAGATATCGGAGCGGAATGTGGATTTACCCAAGAACTGCTCAGGGGCCATGTAGGGAGGCGACCCGATCCGAGTAGAGGCATACGGGATATTGTTCAGCCATGCAGAAGTCCCAAAATCTGTGATCTTAAGTATGCCTTCTTCGGAAATAATAATGTTGGAAGGCCGCAGGTCTCTGTGGACGATCTTGTTTTTGTGGGCATGGTCCACAGCACTCGCTATCTGAAGAATATATTCAATGGCCTTTGGATAATCCAGTACTTTTTCTCTCTCCAAAACGTTCTCGAGCGTTTCTCCTTTGACAAACTCCATGACCATAAAAAAAATCCTTTTCTCTTTTTCCGCTGCGATCATCCGGACAATGTTGGGATGATTCAGTGCGGCCTGAAGCCGCGATTCCTTCAAAAGCTTAAATAGTTCTGTGGATTGTTTGTGAGGAACTTTGATCGCAACTTGTTTATTAAGCCATGTGTCTTTTGCTAGAAAGACCGTCCCAAAACCTCCACTGCCCAACGAGCGTATAATGTGATATTTTCCGACTTTCTGGTCTTTGAGAAACATCCTATAAATTCCAAAAATGATTGATTAAAACTAAGCAATTGATCGCTGCTGTTTCCGTCCGCAGTGTCTGCGGGCCAAGGCTAATGGCTTTGAAGCCATGGTCCAATATATCGCGTTCTTCCTGTTCTGTCCAGCCTCCTTCACATCCGATCAAAACTCTGACTGATAAGAGGATGCCCATTCCCTGTTTTTCTGAATCGTGCTCCTCATGCAAGATCTCTTTCAGGTATGTTTCACCCCGTTAAGTTCAGTGAAAGATTTTTTTCATCTTATCGATAAGTCTTTTGTCCACATCATCCAGTTTCTCGCCACTGGATTCGGCAAATTCCACCAAAATCTCTCTCTGCTTTTTTGATAAATTCACAGGGATCTGAACATCGATCTTTATGTACAAGCTTCCCCGTCTTTGATTGTGAATATCTTTGATTCCTTTATCCTTAAGCCGGATGATATGTCCTGGCTGTGTTCCCGGTGGAATGGAAACGATCTCATTCTCTGTTAATGTGGGGATTTCCATCTTAGTTCCAAGAGCTGCACGCGTGAAAGATATGGGAACTTGACAGTAAAGGTTATTCCCTTCCCGCTCAAAGAATTTGTGTTTTTTGAGTCTGATCATAATGTAAAGATCCCCGCGTGGTGCACCCAAATCTCCCACTTCGCTTTCTCTCTCCATCCGGAGTCTCATTCCATCGTCAATACCCGCTGGAATCTTAACACGAAGCGTTTTTTTCTCTTTCACTTTGCCTGTACCGCTACACTCGTTGCAGGGAGACGATATGAGCTCTCCTTCCCCACCACAATGGGAACATGTTCTTGAAAGAGCAAAGAATCCTTGCTGATAGCGGACCTGCCCCCTTCCCTGACATTGAGGGCAAGTTTGCTTCTGCGTTCCCGGTGTCATCCTTGTCCCCTTGCATTCAGGACAATATTCCATTCGGTTGAGCTTGATCTCTTTCTCCAAACCAGTTGCAGCCTCTTTCAGCGTGAGTTCTATCTCAAGAGCCATATTTCTCCCGCTCTTCGCATAGGACCTGTTTCCACTTCTTGTTCCGAAGATATCCCCAAAGCCAAAGTTAAAAAAGTTCCCGAGAATATCCTCAAAGTCACCGAATATGGACGTATTAAAGCCGGAAAATCCGCTGAAACCCTGTCCTCTTAAGCCGTCGTGTCCAAACTGATCATAGGTCGATTTTTTTTCGGGATCGATCAAAATGCTGTATGCTTCCGCTGCAGATTTGAATTTTTCTTCCGCCTCTTTATTGCCAGGATTTTTATCCGGATGATACTTCAAGGCCAACCTGCGATAAGAATTTTTTATTTCATCGGGAGTCGCCCTGCGGGAGATTCCAAGGATTTCGTAGTAGTCCTGCTTAATCATTTATCTTGACTTCTATTCGGATTCTTCCTCACGTGTTCTTTTGATGATGCCATGCACTTCTTCAGGACTGAGGCCGGAAGTTGGTTTGACTTCTACGCCCTGCTCTCGACCAGTGGCTACGTCCTTCGCCGATACTCTTGCAATACCGTCTGCATCGATCTCAAAAGTGACATCGATCTGAGGAACTCCTGCAGGCGCCATGGCTATCCCGACCAAGTCAAATACAGCCAGCGAGATATTCTCGCGAATATTTTCACTCTCACCTTGAAGGACATGGACTCTCACTCTCCTCTGGTCGTGTTCCACAGTGGTAAAGGCCATTGTTTGTTTTGTGGGAATAGTTGTATTCTTATCGATAATTTTCACAAATCTTTCGTTTTCAGTCTCGATACCGAGAGAGAGGGGTGTGACATCAAGAAGCAGAACAAGATCTTTCAAATTCCCTGCAATGATGGCAGTTTGAATGGACGCCCCCATGGCGACGATCTCATCTGGGTTGATGCGTTCGATGGGCTTTTTCTTAAAAAAATCAGTGATCAGCTCCTTGATCAAAGGCATTCGTGTTTGTCCTCCAACCAAGATCACTTCATCAATCTTGTCCGCATCGAGATTTGCATCGGTCAAAGACTGATCGATGTACGGAAATGTCTCCAGAACTAGGTCTTTAGTGAGTTCTTCAAGCTTTGTTCTTGTGATGACCTGCTTGAGATGTTTTGAACCGGACTTATCGGAACCGATAAAAGGAAGGTTAATCTCTGTTTCGAGCGTGAAAGAGAGCTCGCGTTTAGCTTTTTCTATAGCCTCTTTAATCCTTTGCAAAGCTAACTTATCATCGGAGAGGTCCACGCCGTTTTCTTTCTCGAATTCTTCGATCAGCCAGCTCACAATCCGATTATCGAAATCCTCACCACCCAAAAAGGAATTGCCGTTTGTGCCGAGCACGTGAAAGATTCCCTCATTAATCTCCATGAGTGTGATGTCGAACGTCCCTCCACCCATGTCGTAAACTGCGATCGTAACATCCTTATTGGTCTCCAAGCCATATGCTAGACTGGCTGCAGTGGGCTCATTAATGACCCGTAACACTTCCAGACCTGCGATCTGTGCGGCATCCTTGGTCGCCTGTCTCTGGTGATCATCAAAATGTGCAGGCACGGTGATGACAGCCTGTGTGACTTCATCACCGAAGTAAGTCTCTGCACACTTTCTTAAATAGCCCAGGATCATAGCCGAGATCTCTTGAGGGCTGATGGCATTTGAATCCACCTGAACCATCACATCCCCGTTGGGTGCTTCTGTCAGTTGATAGGGGATCTTTTTCCGGGTTTCCTGGACATCTTCAGAGTCGAATTTTTTCCCCATGAGGCGCTTAATGGCAAATATTGTATTTTGGGGATTGGTGATCGCTTGCCGTAGGGCTAGGTTGCCAATCAGTTTTTCTCCAGAACTTGTGAAACTAACCACTGAAGGTGTGGTTTGCATCCCTTCAAGATTAGGAATAACTTTGGGTTCATCCCCCTCAAGATAGGCTACGCAGGAATACGTCGTTCCGAGGTCTATTCCTATGGCAGGACTCATGTTTCGCTCTCTTTCTTGGGGAGCATCACCTTTACCAGTGACGGACGGAGGAGTCGTTCGTTAAGCGTATAGCCCCGCTGGAACTCCTCGCCGACTTGAGGCTCCTCGACATCTTCTGATTCCTCTGTCATAAATGCTTGGTGAAGATGCGGATTAAATGTCTTATCCTTGATTTCGATAGGTTTTACTCCATATTTGTTCAAAAGATCTAACATCTGCTTATAGATCATTTCAACACCTTCTTGGAAGTTGTCAAGGTTTCTTTGATCATCGCTCTTCAATGATCTTTCAAAATTATCGAGCACGATGAGTAGTTCGCCGAAAAACTCGCTGAGAGCATACTGGTAATACTCTGATTTCTCCCTTTCCAGCCTTTTTCTCAGATTATCTTTGTCGGCTATCTGCCTCATGTAGTCTTGCTTTAATTCCTGTATCTCCTCCTTCAATTTTTTTATTTCTTCATCATATTTCTTTGTGGAAGGTGATTTTGTGGGTGTTTTTCTTTTTTTGGGTGGTTTTTTCTGTTCGGTGAGATACTCGATCTCTATCTTTTCTGCGGACTCTTTCTCCTTGTTAACATCCGCATCGGTCTCGATTTTTTTTGGCATGCATCCTCCTTATTTATGAGCACTGATTGTCCGGCTTAATTTTTTTGCAACGCAATCTACAAGTGGGATGATTCTTTTATAAGGCAGTCTCTTTGGACCAATTATTCCGAGCGATCCCAGAACTTGCTCATCATATCCATAGTGAGAAAGAATCAGAGAACAATCCTCGATTTCGGGATAGTTCATCTCTGAACCGATCAGGACTTTCACTCGGTCAAGGCTGATAAATTCAGAGAGAAGTTTTGTAAGTCTTGTTTTTTCTTCGAAATTCTTAAAAAGTGAATGTAACCGTTCCATATCGAACAGCTCAGGTTTTTCTAGAAGATTTGACGTCCCATCCAGAAAGATATCATGTTCTTCTTCCTCTTGATAAAAATAGGTTTTGATCAAGGCTGTCAATTTGTGAAGAAGATCCTCGAATTTCATCCTGTAGGAGGGGACCTCTTTACTCAGATAGTCATGGACAAACAAAAGATTTTTGCCACTGAATTTTTCGTTAATGAATCGAGATGCTCTGTCCAGTTCATGTTGAGCGAAATATGTGCCTGTATCTACGACTTCTGTTAAAACCAGATTGAAGGTCGTCACAAGGATGATCATCACTTTTTCTTCAGAGATCTTGATGAGCCGAATATACTTGAATTGGATCCTGGAAATCCGGGGAGAGATCACAAAACCCAGATTGTCGGAGTGTTGAGAAAGTGTTCGTGATGCATTGGCGAGCAATGAGTGGAAATTCCCCTTTTCGTGCTGGAAATCATCAGTGGAAATGTCCATGGGTGCCAAAGAGGGAAAAGCCTCCAGGAACAATTTATTCACATAGAATCGGAGACCTTTATCCGTGGGGATGCGGCCTGCAGAGGTGTATGGTTGGAGGAGGTATCCCAGTTCCTCCAGTTTTGCCATGATGTTGCGGACTGTTGCAGGAGATGCGGAAATCTGTGTTTTTTCAGCAATAGACCCCGAGCTTATGGGTTTGCCCAGTTTGAGATAGCTTTCGACAATAAGGTTCAGAACCTGTATGTCAATGTCTCGCAAAATGTGTTTTTTTTTCGCCATTTCTAGATAAGATTTATAACACTAAATCTTTAAACTTTCAACACTATAACTTCAGCTGCAAGATGAGATTTTAGGGCAGTTTCTCCAGGATTTAGTCGTAAAAAGGCTTTCAATGTGAAGATTGATGTATAAAGTGGGAGTGCCTTCTCTTAGAGTCGGTGGACGAAATAGCTCTGATGGCCCTCTCACATGGATCAATAGATTCGCATCCCGGCGTAGCCGACAACCTCATTGAAATTTCTTGTCACTTCTCCGGATGTTTGGTACTTGATGAGTTCTGCCCGTGTGGCACCAAGGTCCTTAGATGCAACAATTGCCGCTGTTGTCGGCTGATAACCGCACATGCTTATGTTCTCCCGAGATACGACGTCGTACAATCCCTGAGCATCGAGGTGTTTGATCTCCTCGATGGCCAGAGAATCTTTGATCTCGGCTTCCTTTTGACTGACGTAATGGCTCATATCTGTGCTGGCCACGATCAAAACATCCTCAGTCCAACTTTGGATGGCTTCTGAGATAGCATGTCCGAGTTCTTCCAGTTCTTCATAAGACGTCTGATATGCGATGCTGATAGGAACGATCGAAAAATCGTTCTTAAAATACTGAATGAACGGTAACTGCACCTCTAAAGAGTGCTCATGCTTATGAGCATCACTATCATCGCTGATAATATCAGAGCCTGTCGCAATGGCGTTCGCGAGGCCGGAATCTATCGGGACTTCACCGAAAGGAGTTTCCCAAGTCCCTTCTTTCATAATGGCAAACCGAGATTTGATATGCCGGTGGTTCGGACCGAGTATGACAAAAACTTCGGGAAGCTGGACCGAGGAGAATACAGCACCAGCCACGGGTCCTGAATACTCAAATCCAGCGTGAGGGACGATCACACTGATGGATTTTCGCTTTTCGCACTCAGGATCGATCATCTTATCTAATATAGATTTTAGAGATTCTGCCTGTTGAGGATAAAAATATCCTGCAACGGCGGGTTTACGCTTCAATGGAACCTCCTCCTCCCAAAGATAAGCTGGCTCCCAGTTTTTGTCAAATAAATGCCACGCAATTCGTGTGTAATCGCTTATATAGAATCAGGGGTGATGGATTGAGCGACATAAAGTAAGATTCCGACCCAACCTAACCCAGCCTTCTGAAATCGCCGCCGAGGGAATCCGACGAAGTCGGACGTTAAGGACTGTATGAGCACTAGAGGAATAAAGATATGTAGCACTTCAAAGTCGAGGCCTCGGGAACAGGATAAAGGTAAATGTGCGCAGATCCGCAAACGCCGAGAAGGCGATGAGTGAATGGCGTTAAAAATCTGACCGGAGCGAAAACATCTCCTCTGATTCTATCCGAGAACTCACTAAAGGCTTTCTTTTTTCTCTGAAAACTCGATATTCAAGCTCTTAAGCTCTTGAAGGACAGGAATATAGATATCCGGTTCTACAGGGATATACACACCAGACTTGTCGATTTTTCCCTCGAGGATGAGTTTTGTGCCGATAGCGGGGGGTAATCCCACGGTCCTTGACATGGCAGAATCGCCATGAGGAATACCATAATCAATGAGAGTTGACGTGATACGCTCTCCATGTCCTTCAGGATAAGCGGCTTCGAAAGTGTGCTGGAGTACGATCATATCTCTCTCCCCCTCTGCGAGAGACATCTTTTCTATCATGCGTGCAGCCAAAATATCAATAGATCCGCCTTTCTCCACAGGAACCGGTTCATCGCTAAAAAGGCTCAACCATTCGAAACGATTGAGGATTTCTGAATTCACCTCAAGATCGAGATATGTTGCTAGGGCTTTTCTAAGGTCTGGCTCTTCGGGATTGTCCATCAACGATTTCATAAAACTTTTATAAGTGTAACCCGTCCAATCCTTTTCTTCTTTGTCGAGCAGACCGATATCTGCCACTTTCTTCAATGTGGAGCACCAGCCGATGTTCCTCAGAGTCCCCCGAAGCATGGTTTTTGTTGACTGAATCCCGTAGAGCTCGATATAGGGGACAGAATCCCGGTTCGGATATCCCTCGAAATCACCCAATCCTTCGATGGGCCAGATCACATAGTTATCGAAAAGATCTTCAGATTGAATTTCCACGAGTTGACCATCTTTGATGTATCTGGCAGAATTTTTTCCAGCTAGGAGCACTCCGATCGGACTCCAGGAGAATTTATAACCCCAAGGATTTGTGTTCGCCTCAGGGGCTGGCAATCCTCCACAATAAGACGTGAAACTTGTGATCTCTCCCCCCTTCGCCTCCACCTCATGGATGATCCTCATGGCCTCCATGTGGTCGATACCCGGGTCCAGACCGATTTCGTTCAGGATAAGGATTCCGGCATTTTTGGCTTTCCCATCCAAGGCCTTCATTTCATCACTGACATAAGACGTGGTCACCATTTGTTTTTTGAATTCTATACAAAATCGGGCGACAAGAGTGTGGAATGCATAGGGAACCATACTGATGACCAAATCTGCATCCTTGACTTCGTCCCTGAGCCCCTCTTCATTTTTAAGGTTCAGTGTTTTTGCCGTTCCTTTTGGATGATTATCGATGAGCTTTATAGCTTTGCTCACCGTACGGGTGGCTACGACGACCTCGAATTCAGGTTGATCGAGTAGGTACCTGACTAAGGGTTTCGCAACAAGCCCTGCGCCGAGAATTAATACTCTTTTCATGTTGTTATGACTCCTTTATAAATTATGCTTTATCATTCACGGTTTAAGGAAATCTCTCATGTACTCATAATCAGGAGTGAATTTCCCCCGGAAAACGATTGTTGCTTTTTTTATTGGATCTGGCAATCGACTGCTCTCAAAATCACCTAAAAAATCAGCGTCTGCAATTCCTTTAGCAAGAGGCAAAAGTGAATGGCTGAAGAAAATGGAAGATTCCAGTGATATCTCTGCGGGGAGATTATCCACGGCCATGACAACCACCCCCCTTCCCTCATAGCCGTCCTTCACATTACCTTCGAGTGGGTCATACACAAATACCGGATGATCCGGAGATGTAGCACGCACGGTACACTCCACGGAGCCATCCACATCACAGGTGATGTCGCCTATGACCTTTAATTTTGGTGAAGTTTCCCTTGACCAGAGCCCTTTGAGGAAGTTTTTTGTAACAAACCTGGGATATTGTGGTGCCCAGTAGATGCAGTTCACTAGGATCGATAGAAAGGGCAGATATTTTTCGAAAACGGATCTATAGTTTTGAGGATTATCATAATAGTCTTGAAGTTCAAATGGGAAATCCGAAGAAATTGGTTCCACCATATGCTCTTCCTTAAACACGACTTTATACGCCGTGCTGCCTGAATAATTTTCGCTCTTGAATAGTACATCGATCTCTTCTGGCGCAATTTCTTCAAACGGGAGAAGATCGAAGATCTCTTGTGCACCTAGGGAGACACGTCCGTATCCTGCAAACCCACAGAAAAGTGGCACTTCAGAGAGATCCAGCCCATCGTTTTTAATGGCCCATCCCACTTTGGATATCTCCTCCTTTGCAGCGACCAGGCTTGGATATTCGAAAGCCTGCTTTATCGAGGAGAAAGGGGTCTCGATCCCAAAATGGTATAACCTTTGGCCGTATGCCCATAGTGTATCAATCATCCCCGCCTGGCCTGCCTGTGTGCCAAAAAAGACTAGCCGCATCCCATTCTCATCGACAATCCTTTCGTAGTCGATCAACGTGCACTCGAGATCGAGTATTTTCTGAAGCAAGGGCATATTTGAGGACTGCCCCTTTATGGTATGCGAGAAAAATATGTAGGTCTTTCCTTTATCAAAGAAATCAACAGGAATTTCCTTAACGGCAAAAATAATGGGGCAAGAATCCAGAGTTTCTACAACTTGGGCGCCTTCTCGCTTATAATCGGAGTCAGGAAAAATTCGGATGGGAGATGCCTGGACCAGAATCTCCAAGGATTCATTGCGAATCAACTCCCTGACATGAGTCGGAATGAGGGGAGCTCTTCTTTCCCAGGGATTTTTATCCTCTCGACGCAGTCCAATTCTCTTCGTCATGATCCATCCCATTTTTATGAGGTTCAGAATTATGGCACAATCTTTTTCAGCGGTCAATAATATCTTTAATGAAACTTGAGATTTATTTATTGACTCCTTTAGGGAGAATTTTCATAATGTGGCTATGATTAGATTTTTCAACACCCTTAGCGGTAGGATCGAGCCTTTTAAGCCTCTGAAACAAGGGGAAGTGAAACTTTACACCTGCGGGCCGACAGTCTATGACTATCCACATATCGGAAATTACCGTGCCTACATTTTCGAGGACCTTCTAAAAAGATTCCTCCAGTTCATGGGATTCAAAGTGACTCATGTTATGAACATCACTGATGTGGATGATAAGACTATTAAAGGAGCTAATGAACAGGGAATATCTCTCCAAGAGTACACCAAGGATTTCACAGAGACATTTTTTAATGACATCGAGATCCTGAACATCGACAGGGCGGATTTTTATCCGCAGGCGACAGAACATGTCCAGGAAATGGCACAGATGGTTAAGGGCTTGTATGAGAAGGGATATGCTTATGAGAGGGATGGGAGTTACTATTTCAGCATCGACAAATTTAAAAAATATGGCCGGCTATCCAAGATCGATTTGAGCGGGCGGAAAGTGGGTGTGCGCATAGATTCGGATGAATATGAAAAAGAGAGCGTTCATGATTTTGCACTCTGGAAGGCTCAGAAAGAGGGAGAGCCTGCCTGGGATACAGTGTTGGGGCTAGGACGGCCGGGATGGCATATCGAATGCTCGGTCATGAGCGCCAAATACTTGGGAGAGACGTTCGATATCCACTGTGGGGGAGTGGATAACATCTTCCCTCATCATGAGAATGAGATCGCTCAATCCGAAGCTTACACCGGGAAAAAATTCGTCAATACCTGGCTGCACTGTCAGCACCTTATTAGAGATGGAAAAAAAATGTCCAAATCCATGGGGAATACGATCACACTCCAGGAACTCATTGACGAACGAAAGGCCGATCCTATGGCCATCCGTTTGCTGTTGCTCTCGACCCACTACCGGAAAATTCTCAACTTCACATACGATGCATTAGATCAAGCCCACGCATCCTTGCGCAGGATCAAGGATTTCGCCTATGAGCTGGAGAACACACAATTCCCTGAGGGAGAAAAACAGACTGTTGCCGAGCTGATTGATGATATGAAACAAACCTTTTCCAAGGGGCTGAGCGATGATTTGAACATGTCTGTGTCCCTAACAGCCGTTTTTGATGCCATTAAGAAGGGTCATGTCCTCATATCGCAGGGGGATCTCCACAAAGATGATGCGAAAAACTTCCTCTCGGCACTCCGGTCTGTGGATGAGGTTTTGGGAATCCTGTCAGACAAATATGAGGGAGATCTGCCGCTGGATATTGCTCGGAAAATTCAGGCAAGAAAAAAGGCACGCATTGAGAAAGATTTTGCGATGGCTGATAAGATCCGCCAGGAACTTATCGAGGAAGGCATACTGCTCGAGGACACCAAAGATGGCACCCGTTGGAAGCGTATTCAACGAAAATGAGAGGTTTGAAAAAAACAAAAAAAGTAATCGCCTATGAACTTGGAAGATCAGGAGAAGACGTCGCCACCAAATATCTTAAAAAGAATAAATACAAGATCGTTGACAAAGGATTCCGGTTTTTAAGAGGCGAGATCGATATCATTGCCTATGATGGCGAAACCCTCGTTTTTGTTGAGGTCAAGACAAGAAAAAGCACTAGGTTTAGTCAACCCGAAGAATCTGTCACTCCCGCCAAGAGGAAACAGCTGCGAAGAGTCGCTCAAGGATATCTTTTGCGAAATCACATTCAGGATGTGGAATGTCGATTCGACGTGTTATCGGTAACCTTCAATGAGCTCGAAGGATACACAGTCAAACATATCACAGATGCATTTTGATTAGCCGAATAGCCAGAGTAGGAAAAGAGATTCTTGAACTCATCACAAAACATGTTAGAATTCGGATATCAAAATAAAGATCGGCAGCTTTTATGAATAATTCAGTAAAAAAGTGGATTATTCACGGACCGAGGTTGCAGTAGCGACGAGGAAGTGGCTCATGAAGTTGTAGTGAACTACCACGAATGAGCTACAATGAAGTCGATGCTGTGAGATCGG
>CAZXJE010000002.1:20676-32327 GCA_964640835.1 uncultured Eubacteriales bacterium | reverse complement strand
AGTTGTAGTGAACTACCACGAATGAGCTACAATGAAGTCGATGCTGTGAGATCGGAACGCCCGGAGGGTAAAAGATGCCGATTATATGAATGGAAGTCTTTTGAAGGTGAATATCGGCATCTTTTATGAATAATTCAGTAATGAAGTTTGTAAAGATGTCAGCGACAGGCAATGACTTCATCCTTATTGACAACAGAAGCAGGCAATTTTCGGGTGAAGAAAGAAAATTCTTTCGCAATATTTGCCAGCGTAGAATAGGCGTGGGCGCTGATGGTGTCATACTGTTGGAGGAGAGTGAAAAAGCAGATTTAAAGTACCGCCACATAAACGCAGATGGGAGTCCTGCAGAGATGTGCGGTAACGGGGCCCGTTCGCTCTGCTATTTTGCGGTGTCTCAGAAAATTGCCCCTCCCCATTTGACCTTTGAGATCGAGGAGGAAATCCATGAAGCTTGGGTTTCTGGAGAGAGAGTCAAATTAAGGATCCCTCCACCCGGCATTATCCAAGACAAATTAGGGATTGTCACAGAAGGAGGACTAGAAGAAGGAGGATTTGTCGTCCTGGGTGTCCCCCATCTCGTTCTCTTCACAAAAGTGCTCGAATCCATTGACGTTCTTTATGTCGGACGGCAGTATTCTTATCATCCGCTGTTTGAAAACAGGACAAATGTCAACTTTGTCCAACAAGTCGATGCACACACCATTCAGGTGCGCACTTATGAACGTGGGGTTGAGAATGAGACCCTTTCTTGCGGAACCGGGTCGACGGCATCTGCGATTTTAGCTCATTTGAAAAAAGGAATTCCACCGCCTGTTGAAGTACAGACCACCGGCGGAGTGCTCAGAGTCGATTGGGAGGATATCCATCACTCCGTCTTCCTCACGGGGACGGCCTCAGTTATTTTTGAAGCCGAACTTAAAGACTTCGTTTGAACCTAAAATCTTACTGCTTTCCTGATCGAAGAAACCGGTCAAAATAATTTGCAGAGGTTTTGAAGACTTTTATCCAATTTTTGTGCCTTAAAAATCCGTGAACTTCATCAGGAATGATGAGCAATTCAACCTTCGCTTTGTTAAGTTTTCTTAGACGTAGTACCAAATCTGTTGTCTGGATAAAATCCACGTTCCTGTCATCATCACCATGGACAAAAAGAACCGGAGATGTCCAAAAATCAACATCCGCAACGGGTGAGGACTGGTAAGCCACACTCATGAGATCTTCACTCTGAATGTCCCATCCTCCACCATTGCGTCGACGAGCACGCATGGACCAGTCGTGTACTCCATGCAGGTCAACTCCGGCCGCAAACAACTCAGAATCGCGAGCTAGTCCCATCGCAGTCAAAAATCCCCCATAAGAACCTCCCCAAAGACCGACTTTGTTTGGATCGGCATCCGCCCGGTTTTGAAGGTAGCGACCGGCAGCCACGATATCCTGGTATTCTGATGCCCCACGGGGACCTTGGTTTGGAGCTGTCCGGAATGCATAACCGTATCCGATGCCCGCGCGGTAATTCACAGAAAGGACCACATAACCTTTGTTTGCAAGATATTGATTCATGGCATAGGCACTGTGGTAGTAACCTCGCATATGCCACCCTAGCATCATCTGTCGTATCGGACCTCCATGCATGAATATCACTGCAGGACGTTTATCTCCGGATTTCGCATCTTTAGGAAGAAATAGCTGGCAGTGGATCTTGAGTCCATCTGGGGCTTTGATCACGACTTGTTCGGGTTCCACCAGGTCTTTCAATGGAAAATCCTCTGGTGTGGCCTCTGGCGCAATAAGCTGTTTCTCTTTTGTGCTTTTTTTCATAATCGCGGGCGCAGCTGGTTGAATAGCCGTGGAACACAAAAATACGAGATCGCTGCTTTCGGAAGTCAAACTTGGCGACCATTCGAGCCCAGTTCCCGGAGTGAGCAGATTGGTTTTTCCTCCGGTGACAGGAACTGACCACAGATGTCTACGGTCGATATCTCCGGAATTGGAGTTGAAAATCACAGTTCCTCCGTCTTTGGAAAGGAAACTGTTTTCAACTTCATACTCTCCTGGGCTCAAGCAGATGACGCTTTTGTCTTCCAGCTCCAGAGAGTAGAGATGCATCCAATATTCATGTTCAGAATAAAAGACAAGATGCCCATCCGCCGCCCATCTCAGTGTCTCTTCTGGGTAGTATTGGGAAAAACCTCCGGAATCATTCGGGCATTGCCAGACTTGTGCAGCTGTTCCCTTTTCAATATCTGCTACATATATGGAGAAGGGCCTGCCTCCCCTTCCGAAGGAAAGTCCGGATCTGCCCGGAAAACGGATGAATGCGATATATTTTCCGCACGGAGACCATGCCGGATATCCATCCATATCCACAGATGGAGAAATCCAGTTGATCGTGTGATTGGAGAAGTCGTAAATTCCGATAAAACTGTGGTCCTCCCTGGAACTGGTAAACGCCAGTTTCGAGCCATCGGGGGAAAAAACTTGGGAGCCGTTCCTTCCTCGGACCTGAAACAGTACTTTTGCTTTGGGGCGTTCAGCAATATCCGACACATGGAAGCTTCCTCGAGCGTTAAAGATAACCTTATTTTCTACAGGAGAAGTCACTGGACTGTGTCCTGCACGTAACAACCAGGGATCACTTCCCTCAAATTTAACAGCCCAAACTTCTTGTTTGACACCATCAGGATTGGACGACGGATTCGGGTATTCGCCGGCGCGATTTGTGTTGCCGCCTCTAACGTAAACAATAACCGTGCCATCAAAATTAAAACTAAGACCACCCAGTTCCTGTCCATCATCTTTTGTGTACTGGGTCAGCATGCGTGCCGTATAATCCGGCCCTTCTGCCACCCAAATGTTTCTCTGGCCTTCCTGGTTAAAGACCCAAGCGATCCGATCACCCACGGGGGACACACTCAAATGGGCAGGAAATGCAAAACTCATGATGCCCTCGAGCGTGAAAGAATCTGCTCCTAATGGAAGGGAAAAAGCAAAGAAGCCGATAAGCAAAACAACACACATCCGTTTGCTTGCACAATTTAAATTCTGTTTCATTCTTTCCTCCTAAAAAGAGAAGTTAAGTCCGATCAAAAAGTTGCTCCCAGGTTCCTCGACCGCAGAAGGATCAGGCCTTGCGATATAGAGCGCGTTGGTCACATTTGAGAGGACAACATAACACTGGACAGTGGAAGCGATAAAATAGCTGGCTTTGAAGCCGAGTGTATCGTATCCAGGAATGGCCACCTCTGCAGGCCCTGGATTGGTTTTCTCTCCCTGGAGCGTTGCATTCAATTCTAGAGAAAGCTTCCCGATCCAAAACTTTGTCCCGAGATAAAGACGATGGGGGGGGATATCGTTCAGGGAATCATCCGAGTTAAGACTTTTACCTTTAAACGAAAAGAAGTTGCTAAAGATCCTCCATCCTGGCATGGGATAGTATTCCAGTTCGATCTCATATCCTTTGATCTCTCCACGATTGATGTTTCCATATGTGTAAAGGGCCTCTTCGATCAAATATCTCTCGATCATGTCATCGATCAAATAATAGAAGGCATACGCACCCACGAAAAATCTTTTTTGTATGACTTTCAGTCCAAAATCAAGATTATAGCTCATCTCTGGTTTAAGTCCAGGTTGGGCGATAATAAAGCCTCTCCCTGTGATCCCTGAATAAAACAACTCGTTCAAACTCGGGGCTCGATAAGCGCGCGCCAAGTTTGTGAAGACAACGACTGATGGCGCAATTTTGTAGGTTCCTCCCACAAATCCTGTAAAAGCGGAATAGGAGCTTTTTTCTTTTGCCGTATAGCCACCTGGCAGAGCCCCCAATTGAATAAAATCAGCCCGGATACCTGTGATCAAATCCAGCTTTTCTATGGCTGTATAATCTGCGGAAATAAAGATCCCCAAGTCTCTTCGTTTTCCACCGGAGTAAGGCGATTCCTCATAAATGTCTGTGACATTTCCCGCGGAATCAAACTCAGTATTTCTATTTATCGCTCTTGATCGAGTTCTTCCAAACCAGTCAACACCGCATTTGAGCCTGAAATATTTCCCAATTTTATTTCCGTATGAGAGATGAAATCCATAGTCCAGACTTTCTGTTTTGCTGTAAGATTCACTGGTTTTGTAATTTTTCAGTTTTTCCTTCTGTGTTTCGAGAGAATTGGGATTCAGCCACGCCTGAAAATTGATATCTCCAGAGCCGCCCACATCTTTTTCCAACCACTGGAGCTGTATAAAATTCTGTGATTCCATGGGATACAACGTGGGCTTAGTCAGACTGTCCTGGTTTGGCTTACCGACATCTTTTCCGCGTGCGCCAAGGTAGCTGATATGGAGCTCTCGTTTTTTTGTATTATGCGAGATCTTTCCGAAAAGGCTTCCCTGTGTGAATTTTGACATGAGTATCTCTTCTTCAGGGGACCTGTAGTTTCGTGCACTTGTCCCCTGCAGAGAGAGATAAAATCCTGTGTCTTTTTTCTTTCCCCTTAGGGAAAATCCAAGCCCCTTCTCCTGGTTGATGGTTCCGTATTTTGTCGAGAACGTTCCACCGATCGTATCGGATAATGGTGCCTCTTTCGTCAGGATATGCACCACTCCTCCGATGGCGTCAGACCCGTAAAATACAGATGATGGACTCCTTAGAACCTCGATAGTCTTGATATCTTTCGGGCTCACAAAAGAAGCACTCGGACCTGTCCTTCGGTCGCTCGTGACCCTGGCATTATCGATCAGTATCAACACTCTGTGTCGTGCCAAACCCCGGATATTCGGTACCAGAGAAAAACCGCCTGCACCGATGTTGGAGACGCCGGGCAGGTCGAGCAGGGCCTGAGCGATATTGGGTGTGATCTTCTCCTCGAGACTTTCTTCTGTGACCACCGTTTCCGCTGCGGGAATTGTCACGGATGACTCCGGGTATCTCAATGCCGTCACGACAACTTCTTCATGTTGCCGGATGTAAGGTATGAGTGTAACGGTGAGATTCTTATTGAGATCATTTTTGCTGATCGAGATCTCTTGTTCGATGTAATCGGGGTGAATGACTTCCAGTATAATCTTTAAGCTATCTGGGAGAGAGAGCCTGAAGACACCCTGTGCGTTTGAGAGAGTTTTTTTCCCGCTGTCACGGTGGAGAATTACGGCACCATTGATTGGCTCTTCCTTAGCCGTTTGCACAACGCCCCTGACATCAGTAGCCCATGCTGTTGCGGTTAAAAGCAAAAATATAAGAAAAAGTCTAGTAGTTTTGCACATAGAAATAGCTATTATACAACAATATCAGATATTCATGGTAGACAATCCATATACAGTTTTTTCACGTATGATCGATCTTTGGATTTCTCCAATAAGTCCTTGATTTTTTCGTTGAGGACTGGATGTTTGACTTCCGGAGCGATTTCAGCAAGCGGGCAAAGCACAAAGTTTCTTTCGGCCATTCGAGGGTGAGGGATCTGCAAAATTTTGGTGCTCACCGTTTTTTCCCCGGCCAATAAAATGTCGATATCGATCGAACGAGAGCTGAGACAGCCCACATGAACTCTCCCCATCTGTTCTTCGATACGTTTAACCTGAACGAGAAGCTCTTCTGGGACAAAGCTTGTTTCAACTTCTAAAACTTGGTTGTAGAACCAAAAATCAGCAACAATCCCAACAGGCTCTGTTTTATACACAGATGATGCGGATACGATGCGCATTCCCGCTTCGCTTAACATCTCAGCCGCTCTTTCCAAGTTTTTCTTTCGGTCTCCCAGGTTGCTTCCCAGGCTCAAAAAGTATCTCATTGTCCCATGTTTCTTTTTAACTATTCATCATACACACACACTAATTCTCAGGCAAGCTTATTACACTATATATACTGTTTTATTAAATTTGGCTCGATTTTTACGGCTTTTTCTGGCATCATAGGTAAACCATGCAACAAGTCGAAAAATGGCGTGTACAGGAACTGGCCCAGCTGCTTCAACAGCTTTATAAACTGTTGATGAAAGGGAACAACAGCGAATGGGCCAACGTTTTCTTGCATTTCCATCAGGAATCTGTCGAAATTCTTTCGAGGGATGAACTCAACGTTCAAGCACTCAGAAGGCTTATTCATAACATCGTCAACTGTTTCGATGGATATCATTCGTTCACGAATCTATCTTTGGGGAGAGAGGACTCCGATTCAGGGTACGAGTTGAACCGTGATTTTAATCAGACAAAAGTGCGTCTCCTGGCAGTCCTCTCTGAGATCGATAATCGCACAACGATATACACTCATTGATTTGGATTTTTTTGTTACTCTTTCAGATCAAAACAATATCTTTCAGGGGCTGACAAACATAAAATGACGAGCGCGTTAGAGTTCGAGGAGCCCGAACCGTTTAAGGACTCGCAGCACGACCAGCGTGATCCAAAGATGATTTTCGAGACTCGATTTCTTTGAAGGGGCTTCCCAGTAGCCCTGGGGATTCTGTTTCCTCATGAGCCATTCCATGGCTTTTCGGGTGTTGGGATCTTCGATTGTGACGCCTATCTGTGACAGCGCATCCAGGCTGCTCAGAATGTCTGTAGCCCAAAAGGGATATGTGATTTCTTTCCAATAAAAGGCATGTCGCCTGTCCTCATATTTATCGGGTTTGAAGAACCGGCTCGTCAAGAATTCTCCTGCTTTCCTCGCTTCTTTCCTTTTTCGCCATGTGGCTGATGCTGCAAGAGCTCGAAGGACCATTCCAGTTACCAGATGTGAGGATGGCTGTGTATTATCCGGCTTCACAGGAGTCAGCTTTGTCTGCGACTCAAAATTGTATCGGCTCTTGAGTTCCTTCTTATCTATCGTTCTGTAAGGAATGACCCAACCCCCATCATCCTGTCTATGCCTCATGATCCATCGGAAACCTTTCTGCGTTCGGTCATCGTTGTCCAATCCGAATAGGCACAGGGCATGGAGTGTGAGGGCATGGTAGGTCGGTGCATATTCATTGAGATAGGCTCCACGAAAGTCCCCCTCTTTGGTCTGAGTGGAGTACAAAAATTGAACCAATTTTTGGACTCCATTTTCTTCGTAACTGCAGCCATAGTCATAAAGGCGAAAGGCGTTTTTTAGTGTGTCTACGATATAATATGTTTTTTCCCAGCGAGGAGGGCCTTCATACTTTCGTTTCCCCCAGCCGCCATTCGCTCGCTGGCTGTTTAAAATACGGATGCGTGCTGCAAATTTTCTCAGATTTTTCTGCTCGCGATCGATCGGAACTTCAAGGATATCCTTTTTCATCCAATAAAGGATCGGCAGATTTCCCCTAGCAAGTAGGAACTCGATCGCTTTGTTTGTTTCCGCCTTCATGGAGTTTTAACAGTGATCAAATTGTTTTTTCTGGATTTATAATAACACATAGAAACTCAAAGGGTTCATCATGAGGATTCTTGAACTGATGTTTCTCTCCTCCCTTGACCAGAAGACTCTGACCAACACGGACAGGATTTTCGTGGCCAGCCTCATCTATAACGATCCCGCTTCCTTTTTCAACTTTGACCACGTGTTCATGCGCATGGACATGATAGGGCGTGTGACCTTGGGAAAGAACACGAAATCTCCGCATTATAATATTCAGAGATCCATCATTCGGGCCAATAAGGATTTGCTGGGTGACGTTAGTTACGTCATCCTCTTGAACGTTCCCCTCAGGAACATCAGCATTATTTTTAATGATCACTTTGTTCTCCTTGTGCTTTTCCGCCTCCATAGAGGATGATTCCACTCCTGTTTTGTGTGTGTTTGTAGTCTTGGATCGCGATTTTACCGTTAACGATCACATAGGAAAGACCCTGGCTGTATTGATGAGGTTCTTCAAAAGTGGCCTTGTCCTTGAAATTTTCAAGATCAAAGACACAGATATCCGCATACATTCCTTCCTTTAGCAATCCTCTGTCTTTGAGTTTGAAGACCTGTGCTGGTAATGAAGTCATTTTTCTGATTGCCTCTTCAAGAGAGATAACTCCCTTCTCGCGCACATAATAAGATATCACCTTGGGGAAAGTGCCATAGTTTCGTGGATGAGGGACTCCCCTGCCAACCTCTTGAACGCTGCCATCTGAGGCATGCATGTTGTAGGGA
This sequence comes from uncultured Eubacteriales bacterium, assembly GCA_964640835.1. GTDB lineage: Bacteria > Acidobacteriota > Aminicenantia > Aminicenantales > Aminicenantaceae > WTAW01. Next base: position 24,232 of record CAZXJE010000002.1, on the reverse strand, counting down.
AGTTTCATCAAGTCCTCTACGTCTTTTTCATCCATTTGGAAAAATACACAGCTTGCCCCGCCGTTTTTTTCAATATCGATGATCAGATCGACTCCATTATCGATAGTGGGCGCTATGCCTTGGGCTAATAGAATCTCCTGAAGATTTTTCCCTTCATAATCCCGATAATTCCTGGAGTTCGCGATATAGATCTTCTCAAGCTTATTGATTCCTTTGGTTGATGTGAGCCTTCGTTTGATGATGTAAGCTTTGACCTTTGCGTAGATCTCCGGATCCTTTATCCTCTCAAGAAATCGATCTCTCCCTCCTTCGAACACCCAGGAAGGAAAACTGCTTGTGAAGCCAGAACTCGTTGCAGTGTATGGATACTGGTCGAGAAAAACATCCACACCGCGTGCCCGCGCGTCATCCACGGGTTTTGTGATCCGTTCGGTCTCTCCCCAAACCTCATCATCGGCGAGTTTGATGTGAGAGATCTGGACTGTCAGGTTGTTTTTCTCACCGATTGTTATGGCCTCTTCAATGGCTTCAGTGATGTGCTGAGCTTGGTCTCGAATATGACTGGCATAGATTCCGTCATAAGTTGATACAGCGGAAGCCAGTTCAACGATCTCTTCAGTTTTAGAATAAATTCCCGGGAGATAGCTTAATCCGGTGGAAAAACCCAGGCCTCCGGCTCTCATCTCCTTATCTATGAGGGCTTTCATTTGTGACATCTCTTCTTCGGTGGGTGCTTCCATCTTGAATTTCATGACTTCCCGGCGGATCGTATTGTGGCCGATGAGGCTTCCAAAATTGATAGATATCCCTGTTTCTTCAAGGTCATTAAAGAGTTCTTGCAGCGGAAAAGGGTGTCCTCCACAGTTTCCACCGATAACTGTCGTGACACCTTGGAGTATGTAATTGTCCACAGTAGGCACTCTCTTGATTCCACGGTCACAGTGAGTATGAACATCGATAAATCCTGGAGTTACGACCAAACCAGAAGCATCGATCGTCTCGATGGCTTTGCTCTCTTTGAGAGAGCCAATTTTTACTATTCGGTTTCCTATAATGGCAATATCCCCAGCATAAGCCTGATCCCCTGTTCCATCCACGATCAATCCGTTTTTAAGGATGAGGTCATAGGATTGTCCCCCACAAGAAAATATCAGAGACATAAGGGGAAAAACCAGCAATACAAGCCTTAAATATGTTTTCAGACGTCTCATACAAAACTCCTTTAGAATCACTAATTTTAGTCCATATGGGGAAGTTCTGTCAATTTATTGTAAAAAATGTTTGCTTTCAAAAGGGGTTTTAATATAAAGTTACCTCTAATTTAACTCATTGAAAACAATCACATTTGGATAGAAACTGGAGATTCTGAATGAGCGAATTTATTTATCTGGATAACGGGGCCACGTCCTTCCCTAAACCTGAAGAAGTCTACACTTTTATGGACCAATTTTACCGAAAATTCGGAGTGAATCCAGGCCGTTCGGGATATGACCTATGCATGGAAGCGGGTGAAGTTGTCGAGGAAACACGACAAATGATGACAAGCTTCTTTAACGGTACGGATCCCAACAGGCTATGCTTTTCTTGTAACTCGACAGATGCACTGAATATCATAATTTTTGGAATGCTTCAGAAAGGAGATCACGCCATTTCCACAACCGTCGAACACAATTCTGTGTTAAGACCTCTCTACCATCTGAGCCAAAATGGTGTTGAAGTGGACTTGATCCCATTTGACGAAAAAGGTTTTGTCCATCCGGACGATTTTAAGGATAAATTCAAGGAAAACACAAAGCTTGTGATCGTCAACCATGCCTCGAATGTGATCGGAACGATCCAGCCCATCAAAGAAATCGGTGAGATATGCAGGAAAAACGGTGTGCCTTTCGCCGTAGATGTATCCCAATCAGCGGGTAAGATTCCTGTAGACATCGAAAAGCTGAATGCCGATATTGTCGCCTTCACAGGACATAAATCTCTGCTCGGGCCTACCGGTATTGGAGGGCTATACGTCAGAGAAGGAATTAAGATCAGGCACACACGCGCAGGAGGGACTGGAGTCCGTTCAGCAGTGCGCACACATCTATACGAGTATCCTTACAGGTTAGAATATGGCACGCACAACACTGTGGGCATCGCGGGATTACACGCAGGAATCAAGTGGATCCAAGATAAGGACATGGAAAAGCTTCACGATCATGAAATGCAACTCACCACTCTATTGCGGGATGGTCTCAAAGATGTTGAAGGGATCACGCTTTATTGTCAAGATAATTTGATGAACCATATCAGTATTTTCTTATTCAATGTCGATGGTTTTGAAGCCTTAAACACTGGGACCATGCTGGATGTGGATTATAGCATTGCCTGCAGGACCGGGCTGCACTGTGCCCCTCTCGTCCATGAACAGCTAGGTCTTATTGAGATCCACGGCGGTGTCCGATTTGGCATCGGACCCTTCAACACAGAAGAACACATCCGGACCGCTATTAATGCCGTGAAAGAGATCGCTCAACTCCGCCTTAAGTCAAAATAATCTGGATATTACAAAACCAAACCACGTGTTTCCACTAACGGGATCATCTGACTGTAGTGCGTTTGCTCTTGTCATTTTTTTTCAAGTAAAATGTCTCGCTGAGGATGTGACCGATAACTAAGGCAGGACTATTGCATCTGCGACTATTTCCGTAATTGTCTTGATCTCGATGTTTAACTTGTAGTGTTTGTTGAGTTCCATAAGCTGATCGATACAATTGTGACAGGGCGTGGCCACAACACTGGCTCCCGTTGCCTTGATCTGATCTGCCTTTATTTTACCCACTTCAAGGCGTCTCTTAGAAAAACGGGTCATGGCTAACTGGCCTCCCCCACCACCGCAACAAAAATTTTTCTCCCGATTCGGCGTCATTTCGACAAAATTTGAGACCGCATGCTTAAGAGCATACCGTTGTTCTTCGACAATCCCACCCAAACGAACCAAATTGCATGGGTCGTGCAGAGTCACAACTTTAGTATTCCGCGTGGGGTCCAGCTTTAGGCGGCCTTCCCGAATATAATCGGCTATAACTTGGAGGATGCTTTTTACTTTGAGTCCATATGTCCGCTGTAACCACTCTGGCGCTTCCCATCGGTTGGAGTTGAAACCATGGCCGCATTCGGCAAGGATCAATTCTTCACATCCCAGCTCCTCCTGAGCGACAATCAATCGTTCGGACATGATTGCTGCTGCTTCATCATCGCCGCTGTACAGTCCATAATTTGTCACATCAAAATTTTTACTAGAAAATGTCCAGCTCTCTCCGGCCGCATAAAAGACTTTGCCGGCTGCAGATATGGATAGAGGGAAAAACATGGCCTCTCGCGGATTAATTGTATAGAAGAGTCGAGCTCCTTTATTGTCCACAGGAAGTTGAGCGTCAGAATCATCCACATCCTGTTGGAGTTCCTCTTCCATCCATTCCACTGTTTCCAGCCAATCCTCTTTGGAAATGCCCATGATATTGCCCTTTTCGATGGCGGTATTAACTGTGGACTGTAATCCTGGCGGAACAAGACC
>CAZXJE010000002.1:0-20666 GCA_964640835.1 uncultured Eubacteriales bacterium | reverse complement strand
ACAGAGGCCAGAGCCCCTCTTGCAGCCCGGATCAGATAAGGGATGTTTATGCCCATTGTGCAGTTTATGGTGCAACGGCCGCATAGGGTGCATCTTCCAAAAAGAGAATCTACCCATTCCTCGATTAATTCATTGGTGAGGTCTGCGGCACCCACTAAAGATGGCAATTTTTTCCCGATAAAGCCAAACGATTTTTTAAAGATTTTTGTCACCAGGGCCAATTTATAGGCAGGTATAGATTGTATATCGTTAAGGGCAATATAATAATGACAAGAATCCGCACAGAGGCCACAATGTGCGCAGGTATTCAGGTATGCTCCATCGTCAAAATGAATGGATTTTTTGAACTCTTCGAGAATTTTCTCTCTGTCTTCAACAGTCAGATTTTGAATCTTTTCTTCATAAGTCATGCGTTTTTTCAGCCTCAGATTTATTATCGTACTTTCAGCTGCTTGTGCCGTGGCGGAAACACGCCCCGTCTACCAAAAAAATATCCGAAAAGGAGCCGGCTGTAGAAAAAGAAAAAACAGTGTCGAATTTTGCCCATGGGAATGTAGAGGAACATTACGATGCATTCAACGTAAAAGAAAGGTCTGATTAAAGGAAAGAATGTGTCTATCAATGCAGTGAGTATAAATAAATCGACAAGAATGTTCGAAACATAATCATCCGGACAACTGATTTTTCGCATGTTTGTGAGGAGAGTTCTTTTTATTAAGAGTCCTGAACCACAGAGGAGGCCGCTCGCCATGAATACTCTTAAAAGAGATAACAGAAGCTTGCTGATCTGAAAGGGGATAATAAGATGAAGTGTGTAAAAAAGGGCAGCGAAGATGCCGAAGTGATAGATAAATCCAGCAAGATAAGTAAGCAGATGTTTCTTGGTGCTTTCCTTTTCCCATGGCAGCATTCCCTTACCAAAAGCATAGATGATTCCCTTCTTCCAATCGCCTTGAGGAGAAGCGTACACACTTTTTCTTCCCAAAGAGAAGGTCTTGAACACTAAAAAAGTCAGGGCTATAAAAGAAAAGAGGAGAGAGAAAAGAACACCATGTCTCAATACCGTGATCATTTCATTGCTGGATTCATACACACCCGTCAGGCTTAGGAAGACCGGCAAGTTTACAAGCACCTTTGGCAGGGCCAGAGGGAAAAAGCTCAAAGATATGTTTCAAGGAGAATCCTGAGTTCTTGCACACTTTCCGGACCATGGGCGCTAAATTTTTCTCTAGAAAATAGCCTCTGATATATGTGATGACTTTCCAGTGGTCCTCGGTTAGTTCATCCAAGCCTTCCTCTTCTTTAGCGAGAGCCAAGGCGACTTCTTCATTCCATTCGTCTGGTTTCTGCATAAAACCCTCTTCATTCAGTTCATACGTCTTTCCGCCGACAATGAGTTCGGGCATCGATCGCTCCTTCAGTTGATTTTAACGCGAGATTATAGCATACATCTATTTATGCGTAAAACGCAAAGTTGGATAAAAACTACAAAATAACGAATAAGAGAAATTTTCTTTCTCTGCCTTAGTCAACTTTAGGCGTAAACTCTTTTATGAGCCAAGATTTTATCTCGTCTCTAGATCTTCGGAATTCTCTCAATACATCATCTCGGTTGCCATTGACTTGAGCGGGATCATTGAATCCTTTATGAATAATAATTCCTCCAGGGAAAAAGGGGCATGTCTCCTTGGCAAAATCACAGACAGTGATCACATAATCGAACGAGGTGTCCATGTATTCACTCACGCTTTTAGAGCGATGGTAGGAGATGTCTATACCGGCCTCCTCCATAACACGAATTGCTAATGGATTTACAGGTGAGGGCTCCGTTCCAGCACTGTGGACCTCATAATATTCTCCAAATAAACCCCGTAATAAACCTTCAGCCATTTGTGAACGTGCGGAATTGTGTGTACAGATGAAGAGGATTTTTTCCTTAGTATTTTTTTTGTGCATCATCCCATAACACTCATAAGATTTATAGATCTCGAATTAGAATTTGAACCAAAGTGTCATGTTCAAGTAAAGGTCATCTCCCGGTTTTTCTCCTTCGGCAGGCATGCTGTAAAAAACATACTTGATATTGGGAATAATCCACACATTTTTTGCCGCTTGCCAACTCAGAGCTCCAATCATCAGATTTGAAGGGGCATCGGGAGAAAAACGGAGATAAACAATTGAGTCTGCTTCAGGATTTGCGTCAAACATTTTGTCATACCGCAATATACATTCCATTTTTTCCGAAACCTTCAGTACAGAAAAAATTGAAAAAAGCTCTAAAGTATCTTTGAAGCTATCAGATTTAAGATACAGACCCGCATACTGGATTCCGATCCTACCCCAATCTTTAGTGTAGGATGCGAATCCCTGAAGCATGTAATTTCTATTGTCTTCATTTCCTGTTTCATAATCAGCATAAAGTTCAAGATACAGCCCGTTAACGGGGCTAAATCCGAATTGTGTATAAATGATTTTTCCTCTGTTCACTTCCGCTTTATTTGCAGAGCCATTCCCATACATCACATGGTACGATATTGTTTTTCCGCTGTTAAGATTTCCTTTAAGAGCGACTCCAAGATCTCTTGTTGAAGCAAATCTATAGAGATCCGATGGAGGTTTTTCTAAGGCTCTGTAACCCCAAATATCCATGATATTACTGAAAGTCGGAGATGGTTGTATTCCAACGATCAATTCGTGATCCACTCCACCCAAGCTATAATTCAACCAGGCATCTTTGACATACGGAGTCAGTAACCGAGATTCGAGATACTCTCCAGGAGAATTTAATTCAAACCTAAGACGCATTTTTAAATTATCGGCGAGTTTGTTGTCGTATGTGAGGTAAATTCTTCGGAACCAGAATCCGTGGCGGCCTTCGATACTATCATCATGGTGTTTGGGTACGATGTAGTATTCAGCCACCATATAGCCCTTGAAGGTTCCTTGTGATTGAAGAAGATTTGGCAGCATTGTAGTAACTATAACTACCCAAAGAAGGACACTCAATCTTCTCATCACACCTTTTCCTTGATTGTTCTCAACTCTTAACAACACAGCCTCCAGAAAAGCAATCTCCAGTTTGGATCATTCTGAATGGACATATGAAACAAGCTATTTTAGACTTTTTGCTATATTAACATCAAATAAAATAACAATTTTGAAGGAGTTTTAAACTTGCAGAAAGAGTTTTCGTTCTGTAAAATATTTTTCTCATTTATAGATAGAATTAAAGAGGGCAAATTTCAAGTTTGTCTTTTCAGGTGGAGGCGAATATGCGTACCTTTCTCGTTCTAATAGTAGTCCTTTTTTTAGGATTGGTATCCCTAGCGGACACATCAAATGATTTTGAAGAGGATATCATTCACACATCTCAAGGTGACTTGAAGATCACCTGCATCGGACATGGGACTTTGATGTTCACGTTTGACGGGAAAATAATCCACGTTGACCCAGTCTCCAGGTATGCGGATTACACCAAAATGCCAAAGGCTGATCTCATACTTGTGACACATGAACATGGAGATCATCTAGATGATGTTGCCATCCAAGATTTGACTAAGGAAGGGACGGCGATCGTTTGCACAATAAAATGCAAGGAGCAAGCAAATCTTGACGGTAGCATTATCTTGAAGAATGGTGATACAGAGACTGTATATGGTATTAAGATCGAAGCCGTGCCAGCTTACAATATCAAGCACATGCGGAGCGAAAACTTCCCCTACCACCCCAAGGGAGAGGGTAACGGTTACGTCCTAACTTTTAGTGATAAACGGGTGTACGTGGCGGGAGACACAGAAAATACGCCAGAGATGAAGGCCCTTAAAAATATCGATGTGGCCTTTCTACCAATGAATATCCCTTACACCATGACTCCGGAGATGGTAGCCGATGCTGCAAAGGCTTTTAAACCGAACGTCCTTTACCCCTATCATTTTGGAAACACAGACACATCACAGCTTGTTGAACTACTCAATGATACTCCCGACATCGACGTACGAATCCGTAATCTTAAATAGCTTATTTCATGAATAATTCAACCAAAATGGATTATTCAGTTTAGTTTTTAGGAGCGAGCTTTTCTTTAAGTTCTTTGAGAAGAGTTATCACGACATCTTTAGTGTCTTTGCTTTCTGCGCTGCCTTTGATCTTGATCGTGGCAGTTCCTGATTCATCATCAAATTCGGACTCGATGTTATAGCCCTCGGGAAGGTCCTGTTTGATTTTTTTAACAGCATCTGTAAAGATTTGTTTTTGAGTTTTTTCGAGCTTCATATTGGCAAGGAATGTCGCTTCGCTCTCTTCATTGACGAAGCTCATGAGATGGCCTTTATTTTTGCCGATGGCAATAACATCCACTTCCTCCTCACCTGTGTCTGTTTTATGTTTAAAAGATATTTTGTGGCCATGTTCTACAGCTATGCGATGTGGCTCCTCATGGATGCTCAGAGTGATGTCTTTCACCTTGTTTTCCATTGTTTTGAGTTTTTTCTCCAGTTTTTTAAGCGTTTTCTCCATTTCCTTCAGAGCCTGCTCTTCCTCTTCGGTTTTGGACTCCATTTCTTTTGAGAGCTGCTCGTGGATCTCCTGGAGTTCTTCATGGATTTTTTTGAGTTCGGTTTCCTTCACCTGAAGATGGATATCCGGATGTTCGACATGAATGCGGGGAGAGACGACCACGGCCTTCTTTTTTCCTCCCTCTTCGCTGACTTTGATGGTAATGTGTTTGGATGGATTTTCCATTTTTTTTACGACAACAGCCGGAGCTTCGATTTCGATGACCTTATGACCATCTTTTGTCCTGGTTTTAATCGTTATCACGGATCCTTCCCCCAGATCAAGCGACTGCATTTCTTCATGGAGGATTTGTGCATTGCCTTCTGCCGTCCAATGGCCTTCTTCACTCTTTTTTATGTCAATGACGTTTCCTTCGGAAGTGATTACGATCTCTTTTCCCGAGTCATCTTTTTTTATTATGATTACAGGTGCTTTGATTGTGAAGGTTTTTGTCTTTCCCTTATCGGTGATGACAACTTCGACTTCATCCTCTTCTCCCTCTTTCATGTGCCATACGAACACATCTTTTGTCTTCTTTTTGTCCTCTTCTTTTTCTGCTTTTTCTGTCTTTTCTTTTTCCTTTTTCTTTTCTTGATCCACTTGGACTGCACCATCTTGGCTGAGATTTTCGGGGATCAATACATCCTCGATACAGATTTTATCCGTATCGTGACTCGCAGGGGATGGCCTCGCCATTCCCAAAAATGTTATTGTCAGAATAACCAACACAGAAAAAAATATTTTTGTTCTCATTTTAACCTCCTTAAGTTCGAATTTCTGTTTGAGAATAGTCAACAGCCGATCATTGAGCTGGGATTTCCCCATGACTCCTAGAACGGCTGCGGGTGGATTCCATGGCCTTCGCATGGATCTCCTGATGGACAGAAGATTCGCTGCATAAGTGGATGGTTTGATCCCTGTTTTCAAGACCAACTCGTCGCATGCTTTCTCCTGTTCTTTTTTCATCAACTGAAAGACCAGCCAGCTGAGCGGATTAAACCAGTAAAAGCCCAAGCTTATCCGGGCCAACATAATCACAAAAAAATCTCCTCTTTTAACATGAGAGAGCTCATGATAGAGTGCCGACTCACGTTGTTCTGCAGTCCACGATTTTGATTCAACCGGCATAATAACGACTGGCTTTTGCCAGCCCCATGTCAGTGGGACTTTGACTTTTTTATTCTGCAAAAGATCCACTTTCTTCTTTACAGAGACTGCCTCTAAAAAACGGTTCAGCAAATGACACCAAAATGAGCTCTTTAGGTCTTCGGCTTCATTTGTAAGCTTATAGGCTCCATACAGGCCAAAGATCTGCCTCACTAAAAGAAAAATCAATCCGGAAATCCAGATCACAAACAAACTGTATCTCATAAAATTCCATAGCCATGTGTCAGTTATTCCGGGCTGTGTCGATTGTATGATATTTTTACTTCCATGACTTTGAGATTTTTCCGGAGTGTTATCCATCTTAATCGCCATTGTTTTGGAACTTTGACTAAAAACAGCGACATCCCCCGTAGAGGAGATCTTAGTCTTACTTGACCAGGATGGGAGCAATCCCGTCTTCCATCCCATATGAACAGTTGAAAGCAGTGGAAAAATGAGTAATCCGATCAGTGAAACAGACAGGATAAAGTGTTTCAACGATGCGGGTTGTTTACGACACAGGTACGCTAGAAAAATGGCGAAAGAAAGCACCATAGTGCTTTTGATCAAGTATCCAGACAGCAGCTCCAGCCAAATAAAATCCGAAAGAAATTCCATTATTATCTTCCCTCTTTTTGCGCCTCTTCTATCAGATCGAGCAATCGGCGATAGTCCTCCTCGGATAACTGATCTTCGGATAGATTTAGAAGCGCCGCAACCGCTTCTTCTGTTGAATTGTCAAAGAAAGTCTGAAGAAGATGTTTGAGCGCATTTTCTCTTGCTGTCTTGCGTGGAACAGTTGGGACGAACATGTAGCGGGGTCCATCCTGTCTGTGAGAGAGATGTCCCTTCTCTTCCAGAATTCTGAGCAAAGCTCTTACTGCAGAATATGAAGGAGGATTGGGCAGCTTTTCAAGGACTTGTGCGGCTGATGCATCACCGAGTTCATAGATAATATCCATGATCTGCCTTTCCCTCCGGCTTAGGTTTTTATGTCCTTTCATTGAATTGATCTCCATTTTATCTTGTGAAAAAATGCTAATTTATTAACATGCTAAAATTATAGCATCCATTTTTTACCATGTCAACACAAAATGCTATTTTTTTAGCATTTTTTCTCAAAATTTTTTTCTGGTTATCATATCTTTAGAAAATTACTCTATGCATGAATCATTACTCTTTTATTTAATCCTGTTAACTGCAGACAACTCTAGAAAGTTGCAAAACTTTTTTCTGTTCTATCTTCTCAATACAAAAGGTGGGGCTTTCTAAGGTTTCTAAAAACATCAAGGGCATCACAGAATTTGTTCATAATTTTTGTAACATCGTGATGTTCTTCCAGCTCCTCTCTCACTGTTCGAGTGCCCATGATCTTGTCAAAATATTCATCGTGGAATAAGAATTGCTCAAGATTCATATCCATTATAGCCTGAATGATAAACATTGACGTTTTAAAAGGTTTAAAACGAGTCCTATCCATCACATGGATTTGGGCTCCCTCACAGACTTGGCCCTGATATTTTGAAATTTCTGGATTGAACCATGTTTCTTGAAACCGAACGCCTGGGAGCTTGAGACCATTGAGTACCTTGGCAAGTTGGGCGCCGTCGATCCAAGGAGCACCAAAAACCTCAAAGGGCTTCGAAGTCCCCCGCCCTTCTGAGACATTTGTCCCTTCGAGAAAGACCTGCCCAGGGTAGACAGTTGCTGTCTCTAATGAAGGCATATTCGGTGATGGAAAAATCCACGGTAGAGCAGTCTCATCAAACCACATGGATCTTTCCCATCCCTTCATGGGGATGACGGTTAGGTTAGTTTTCTGAGACAAGAAGTTTGCATTAAAAAGTAGCGCTAGCTCCCCGACAGTCATTCCATGTCTTACGGGAATAGGATAGAGACCGACAAAAGAACTGTACTTCGGATATTCCAGGATCGGTCCTTCCATGTCGGTACCGTTGATCGGATTGGGGCGGTCCAACACGATAAATTCTTTGTTGTTCTCTGCACATGCCTGCATGGCATATGCCATTGTAGCGATATAGGTGTAGATTCGAGTCCCCACATCCTGGATATCGAATACTAACACATCGATGTTTTCAACCATTGAAGGCTCGATGCCTTTCCCCTCATCGGCCGTGTCAAAGGACCGCATGGATTCGTCGATGTTCGCCAGCATGTCCGGATCGGGTTTTTGGGCCTGGCCATAGAGACTGAACACAGGAATATCGAGTTTTTCATCCCTTCTATAGGGAACGTATTCTCCGGCTTTTGCATCTCCTCGGACGCCGTGTTCGGGTCCATAGAGGGCAACAAGATGGATGTCAGGGGTGTTTGTAAAAAGGGTTATGGTACTGATGACATTAGAATCTATTCCAGTCGGGTTGGTGATCAGGCCCACCCGCTTGGACTTTACCAGATCCAGGAATTTTTCTAGAAAAACCTCTACACCCAGCTTTACATTTGACCGATGTGTCATTTTATAGGATCAATTACTTCATTTTTTCATACAAAGATTTCATAAAGGAGACGACATCAATGGGTTCCACTGTCGAAGGATCGCGGACTGCTCTCCACGTACCCTTTATCTCTTGTGGACCTCTGTTCCATGTGGCTGTCCCCGTGATAACATCTCCAAGGACTTCTCCTTCGAAAAACATGGGGAGAACTTCCGTGCCTTTTTGAAGGTCCAGTTCAAACTGGACGTGACTGCCACTTAGATTTGCATTCTTAATGTATTTACGAGAGCCTTCTAAAATAACGGCTCCTACAACATACTGGTACACCTGTTCCAGTTGCATCGTGAATGGAGTTCTATCTCGAAATTCAGCAATGGATAATTCCCACCGGCCGATAACGTTTGCAGGTACAATCCAGTGATAAATCCAGTGATGTCTTTCTCCGATCACCACTACTGTTTTCTGATCCGGTATCCACTCGTTCATCCCGAAATCATGGGAGATCACACGTGTTCCCGGCTGCAGCTCTGTGAGCAATTTTGGCCGCAACTGAAGGTTGAGCATTGGGAGAAGGTATAGAGTGACAACAGTGGCTTCGCTAAAATCTGCCTGAAAGAGATCTTGTTCTAGAAATTGAACCAGGTGATCCACTCCAGCTTCTGATGCCTTTTGCCCGCTTTCCTTGATACGTTGAGGATCGATGTCTATCCCGACACCACGGGAGCCCATTTTTTGAGCAGCCAGAATGATGATGCGGCCATCACCACATCCGAGGTCATAGACCAGGTCATCCTCGCGGATATCCGCCACACGGAGCATTTCTTCAACCACTTGATTGGGCGTAGGAACAAAGATCACATCGGGCTGTTTGGTTTGCCATCCATCCGCGGTAATGCAACCTAACATAGCTAGGATCACAAATAGGAATTTTCGCTTCTGCATTTAGGGTCCGGCCTTAAAACATAAAATATATGATTATCGGTTTTTTATCAATCGTGAGTGGAGGAGGAATGGAATATATAAAGATTATCCCGTTGGAATGATGAGGTTTTAAATTTTAAACTGAATGATTACTGATTGCTAGCGAGCTGCACATCCACCCAGAAATCATATTTTTTTGGCGATTGTCTCCCTCTGGATGTTGATGCACGTGTACCTCCTACTGGTTGTTCCGATACTTTTTCCGCCGAACGTTCACTCTGGTTTTGGAAACGATTCATGCGTGCCTGTTTCATCGCTTCTGTCAATCCACCCCACTCAAATCCAACTTTGATCTGTTTTCCCGGCTCGGTGCCAATACCGGGTGCTAACTCAGCGACTCTAGCCAGGGGGACGGCAAATTCAATGGCTACGTTCTTTTCCTGATCCTGTTGGATTCTGTATACCGCAGTTCTGGCATCCGCAGGAGCTTCCGCTGCGCTTTCTTTTGCCTTTTTATTGATAACATCGAAATCGAAAATGACATAGTTAGGATTGGCAAGAATACTGTTTTTATCTGCATCGGGAAGAGGGCCTTTTTGTTTTTCCAGCATAGCGATGTACTGTTGGGCAGAAATTCTTTTTTGGATGAAATTGATCCCATAATCCTTCTTTTTTTTGCCTTCGACATTGAAGTAGATAGTTATTCCTGTCTGATTGATCGAACTCAAATATTGAGGATCTTTAAAAACATAAAAAACGTATAGATAATCTGAGTCATTCATGAAAGCATAATCAACCTGGACTTTTTTCTCAAAAGTCAGGACCACTCCTTGCCAATCGGTACTTGTGCCATCAACATTTAGTGGTTCAGGACACCATGTGCTGGCAACGATTTTGTCTTTTGCCACTCCCATGGCAAAGATAACTCCCACGGAAATTATGATCAAAAAAAATTTCCTCGTTTTTCTCATTTTTGCCTCCATGATATCCAGGGAATTATTTCCTCATTTTTATTAATGATATATTATAACAAATCTTCCCGATGGGGTGAATCTCCTGTGTAGAAGAGTTTTTCATCTCCGAGTTTTTGACATGATATTTTCGGATAAGATGCAAAAAGCATGAAAAATCAGCGGATTATTGAAATATTGGAATGGATTAACAGCTCGGCGATATAAAAAATGGCTCCTCGGGTAGGACTCGAACCTACAACCTAGTGGTTACAAGAACCCCAAAATTTCTTCTGGGCTTGGACTATCTCATCACCCGCTTCGGTAGACCGAAGGGAGGGTGTCGGGCGCTTCCCCCAAGCTTTGCTCAGGGTACGAGCAATCGCTCTAGTCTCTGCACCTTCCCTGACTTTTTCAACATTGCCAGGGCTTGGCTCAGGATCACCTTTTTCCTTGACTTACGGAAGGAAGGCTTCCCTGAGTTCACCCGATTTTTCAACCACGATTTCTCGTGGAAGCTGCAATTTATTACAGCCACCCGCTCTGCCGATTGAGCTACCGAGGAGCAGGTCCATTAATTTAGCAAAAATTGGTAAGAATATCAATCAAAAACGATAGCTGGCTTGTTTAATCTTTTTCCGGTAGTCGTCACCCTCCATCTCCACGATCTTGCACATCTCGTAGAGCCTAGAGCGGAGGCGCACGCCTATCCTATCCACCAACGAATCCCCTCTCCTTTTAAAAAATGATTCCCTGTTGTCTTCCTCTTCTCCATCTTGATCGAGATAATTGGATGTGAAGATAGTCAGCTTTTTATTGTTGTAACGGTTGTTGATAATATAAAAGATCGTCTCTTCTACCCAAGCTGTCGTCCTTTTGGCACCCAACTCATCCAGAACCAGAATTTCCTTTTCGAAGATTTGAGAAAATATTTCCGAATCTGTTAAAGGGGAATCCGGGGAGTAGGTACTCTGTATCTTTCGAATCAAGTCTCGAAAATCTATAAAATAGCATCGCGCTTTTTTTTCTTTAATCAATTCTAGAATTGTGGCTATGGCCAAATGAGTCTTGCCAACACCACAGGGTCCTATATAGAGAAGCCCTACATCCTGGATGGGATAATTTTTTACAAACTGTTTCGATATTTTCAGAGCATGCCGGTGCGAGTCGTTATGGATCTCAAAATTGTCAAAGGTGCATTGGGTGTATCTTCGTGGGATGTTCGCTTGTTCTAAGAGGATATCCGCCTGCCGGTCTAAAAAACATTTACAACGCTTGGCAACACTTCGGCCGCCAATGTTATCTATTAACCATCCAGTACCCTGACAATTTTCACAAGATAAATTATCCATCAGTTCAAGTAACCCCTGAGCTGTTGCAATTTGTTTGAATGAGAGAGCTTTCTCATCGCCTTTTTCTCGATCTGCCTGATCCTTTCTCTAGTCAGATTAAGTCTATTCCCAATCTCTTGAAGAGTGTGGGTCCGGTCATCTTCGAGCCCAAACCTTAATTTTAGCACAAGAGCCTCTTTATCATCCAATTCTTTAAGAATATTCCTGATCTGCTCCTCAATGGAGTTTTTTACGATCTGGTACTCGACAGAAGGTGTCAAGCTATCCTTTATCCGGTCACCGACTTCCATATCATCATCGTAGTATTTATCGCTCAATGAGATATCCCGACCGCTCAATATCTCCCAGTCTTCAACGCTTTCTACTGTTGTCTTTAACCTTGCTGCCAGTTCGTCTCTTGTCGGATCTCGTTTGAATTCCTTTTTCATTTGGGAGCGTATTTTTTTCATCTCGGAAATCTGATCAGAGAGTTTTTGTGGAAGGTGATAGATCCGTGAATACTTGGAGAGGGAATGGATCACAGCCTGTCTAATCCACCAAACGGCATAGGATATAAACTTGACATTTTTCGATGGGTCAAACCTCTTTGCTGCCTCGATAAGCCCGAGATTTCCCTCATTGATCAGGTCGAGAAGGCTCAGTCCCATTCCTCTGTATTTCTTCACATAGGAAACAACAAAACGTAGATTCGATTCGATCAGTTTTTTCAGAGCCTCTTTATCACCCTCTTGTATCCGTTTTCCCAACTCCTTTTCTTCTTTCGGCGTGAGGAGCGAAAACTTGGCAATCCTCTGAAGATATCGTTTCAAGTTTTTGGACTCGAGGGAGTCCTGATACCCTTTGGTCATTTCTGATCCTTATCTTCTCTCACGATCTTTACGATCTTCGCTGGTCCCATTCTAATGATAGCTCGCTTGCGATACTCGAACTCGTCTTCTCTTCCTTCGAAGAACTCCTTTCGGACATATCCCAAAAACTCATTCACTTCGGCTTCGATCCGCTCTATCTTTTGCCGCATATTCAATACAACTTCAACACCCGCAAGATTAATGCCCAAATCCCGTGTAAGGTTGAGGATGATCTCCAGTTGTTTCAAATCAGTATCAGAGTACAATCGTGTGTTCCCTTCGCTTCTGAATGGCCTGAGCAATCCCTCACGTTCGTACAGCCGCAGTGTTTGGGGATGAATATTAAACATCCTCGCAACATTGCTGATATGATAATATTTTTTGGCCTCTTTATCAGCAGCTTTCTTCGGATTATCCATGTCAACTCACTCCCAGCTTTTCTCTAGGATTCTGACGAGAAATCTCATCGATTTCTCTCATCAGTTCTCTTATTTTTTCATTATCAGAGGGAGGAGGAACAATAGATACCTCGACAAACTGGTCGCCACGTACTTTTTTACCTGCCTTAGGAGCTCCTTTGGACCTCAGCCTGAATTTTTGACCGGATTTTGTTCCAGGAGGAACGCGGATCGTTGTTTTACCTTGAAGAGTGGGAACCTCAATCTTGGAACCTAGCGTCGCCTCAGAAATAGTGATCGGGACCTTGACATAGATGTTTGAGCCTTGGCGTTTAAAGAAAGAATGGGGGTCGACCTCGATGCTGATGAACAGGTCTCCATACGGCCCCCCACCTATACCAGCATTTCCTTTCCCCTGGATCCGGACTTTTGAGCCCGTATCCACACCGGCAGGGATCCTTACGTTGATCAGCTCGGTTTTTTGAGTGGCTCCTCTTCCATGGCAAGCTGAGCACTCCTCTCCTGGGGAAACACCACTTCCACCGCAAACCTGACATGCAGTCGCAAACCTCATCGCGCCCCGTTGCATCTGCGCTTGGCCAGATCCTTTGCAAGCAGAACACATGCTCTGTCCACTGTGTTGCGTGTATCCTTTTCCGCCGCAACTCACACAGGCAACCATACGCGTGAGTTGAATTCGCGTCTGTAAACCTTGTATGGCATCATTGAAGTTGATCTTCATCCTGTAGTGGAGGTCATCACCTCTGGCAACTTGATGTTGTGCTTGTCTTGTTGCTCCCGAGAACACATTCTGAAAAAAATCTTGGAATGACGATGATCCAAAATCAGAGAAATCAAATCCCTGAAAAGAACTTGAATAGGCTTGCTGTTGAGATCCTCCTGGAGGCATATCACCGATGAATCCGAACTGATCGTACTGGCTTCTTTTTTTGGTGTCGGAGAGAACAGAGTATGCCTGTTGAATCTCTTTGAATTTCTTTTCAGCTGTCTTATCGCCGGGATTCAGGTCAGGGTGATATTTACGGGCGAGTTTTCGGTAGGCCTTTTTAATCTCAGCAGTAGTGGCTTTTTTGTTGACCCCTAAGGTCTTGTAATAATCTTCAGCCATTGGAAGCCTTCCCTACATTACTATACTAATTCCTACCAAAAGCGTTCGATTAAATAATGCGCTTTCGATTTTTTCACTTCAAAGGATAAAAATGCTCCCTCCGCAACTCCGGTACTCCTTTCGCGCAATAACCGCGTTCGAACCGGAGTTACGGATGAGTACATATCGAAAATTTACTTTTTCTCGTAATCCTCGTCCACGACTTCCGCATCGATGACTTCTGCTTCCTCCTCAGTATCTGTATGTTGTCCGCCAGTTTCCGCTCCAGCTGTATCCTGGGAAGATTCCTGTGCACCCGGTGCTTGTTGAGCCTGCTGCTGAGTCGCCTGCTGATACATCATCTCCGATAGTTTATGGGACGCTTGAGAAAGAGCTTCCATGGCCTGTTTGATTTGATCGATGTCTTCGCTCTCTAGAGACTTTTTTGTGTTGTCGATCTCTGTTTGGATGTTTTTGGCGTCCTCTTCAGAAATTTTGTCTTTGTTTTCCCGAAGGAGCTTTTCTAGGCTGTAGACTAACTGATCTGCATGATTTTTGGCATCGATGAGTTCTCTTCTTTTTTTATCCTCATCTGAATGAGCATCCGCATCCTTTACCATGCGGTCGATCTCTTGATCATCAAGTCCGCTATGACCCGTTATCGTGATCTCCTGTTGTTTTCCCGTACCCATATCTTTGGCAGATACGTGGAGGATTCCATTCGCATCCATATCAAAAGTCACTTCAACTTTGGGGATGCCTCGAGGTGCCGGAGGAATTCCATCCAGATGAAAACGGCCGAGAGATCTGTTCGCGCTGGCCATCTCTCTTTCGCCCTGGAGGACGTGGATCTCAACACTGGGTTGATTATCGGATGCAGTAGAGAATATCTCCTGTTTTTTCGTTGGAATCGTAGTATTTCTTGAGATCATTTTTGTGAAAACACCACCCAGTGTCTCAATACCTAGGGTGAGGGGTGTAACATCTAAAAGAAGAACATCTTTCACATCACCCGATAACACTGCACCCTGAATGGCTGCACCGGCAGCAACCACTTCGTCAGGATTGACCCCCTTATGAGGCTCTTTACCGAAAAGCTTCTTGACCAATTCTTGAACCTTGGGAATCCGTGTCGATCCTCCGACCAAAATCACCTCATCAATATCTGCTGCCTTGAGCCCTGCATCTTTAATGGCTTTTTCGCAAGGTTCATGTGTTCGCTGAATGATATCGTCCATAAGCTGTTCGAGCTTGGCCCGCGAGAGTTTGATCAAAAGATGCTTTGGACCAGATGCATCCGCAGTGATAAAAGGCAAATTGATCTCAGTCTCCATAGTTGTAGAAAGTTCGATTTTTGCCTTTTCAGCAGATTCTTTCAAGCGCTGGAGTGCCATCTTGTCCTTAGAGAGGTCAATCCCCGTATCTTTTTTGAATTCGGATACCAACCAGTTTTGGACTTTTTGGTCGATGTCATCTCCACCGAGGTGCGTATCACCGTTGGTTGATTTGACTTCAACAATGCCTTCACCCACTTCAAGAATGGATATATCGAAGGTGCCACCTCCAAAATCATACACAGCAATGGTCTGATCCGTCTTCTTATCCAGGCCATAAGCAAGAGCGGCAGCAGTGGGCTCATTAACAATTCGCTCTACCTGCAAACCGGCTATCTTGCCAGCATCCTTGGTTGCTTTTCTTTGACTATCATTAAAATAGGCAGGTACAGTAATGACTGCCTTTTCGACCTTTTCTCCCAAGTAATCTTCTGCGGCCTTTTTAAGTTTTTGCAAAATCATAGCCGCAATCTCAGGAGGAGCGTACTTTTTTTTCAGAGCCTCTATCCTGACGTCTCCATTTGCAGCTTCGGTCACTTTAAACGGGACTTGTTTGATCTCATCAGGGACTTCATTAAAACGTCGCCCCAAAAACCTTTTGATCGAATAGATCGTATTTTCTGGATTGGTTACTCTCTGTCTTTTTGCGACTTGACCAACCAAACGTTCACCTTTTTCGGTGAAAGCGACGACAGAAGGAGTTGTCCGTCCACCCTCTTCATTTTGGATGATTTTGGGTTTGTCTCCCTCTGTGACAGAGACAACAGAATTTGTTGTCCCCAAGTCAATTCCTATTGTTTTCGACATAATTTCCTCCGAACAAAAAATAAATTAAAGTTAATACAAATATAATATATAACTTGAGTGTTGTGTTGTCAAGTATTTATTACAACAATACTATTATATTTTGAGCTTATAATAGAGTAATGTGGTCTTTTTATACTTGGATTATTATTGGAGCAAGTCCAATCCAATCTTCCCTAATAATAATTTGGAAGAAGTGGCTCATGAAGGTTTAGAGAACCACAGCCTATTGTGAGATACAACGAAGCCGCTGAAGTAAGAACAGCGGTAGTGTTGGGTCGACGCCGAAGGGTCAAGCTTGTTATGCATCCGGGTCGAGGATAAAATTATGTTTCATCAGAAATTGGACCTCATCACGAGCCTTTTTGATGATCATTTCCGCCAGTTTAAATCTTTCTTCCGCAGTTGCTTCGATACGCGCGACACCCTGCTCAATACCCTTTGTCCCAACAGCGACTGCTTCTCTCGGAAAGACCTCCCACTCATCCATGTTTGGAATGATGTAGTCGTCATGAATTCCATTATCTTCTGCGACTTTTGCCAACTCTCGAGCAGCTTCAATACACATCTCGTCCGTAATATGTGTAGCTCGGATGTCAAGCGCTCCCCTGAATATTCCCGGAAAACCCAGAGAATTGTTGACCTGATTGGGGAAATCAGAACGTCCCGTAGCCACGATCCGCGCTCCGGCTTCTTTTGCCTCCCATGGCCAAATTTCAGGAATGGGATTTGCTGAGGCAAACACGATGGCATCATCGGCCATATTCTTTATCCATTCTTGTTTTATGACTCCAGGGCCTGGTTTAGACGCGGAAAGGAGGACATCTGCCCCCTCCAAGGCTTGAGGACTGTCACCTTTTACGCCTCTGATGTTTGTCGTCTCGCAGATGTGCCACTTTTGTTTGTACTTCTCTTGAAGAGTCTTTCTGTCTTCTCTGTCCTTGTGCAAGATCCCTTTAGAATCCACAGCGATGATATTCTCGGGATTCGCGCCGGCCTTAACGATAAGTCTGGAGATGGCGATATTTGCAGCCCCTGCACCGATCATCGCGATCTTAATCTCCCCGAAGGTTTTGTTTACGATCTTCAATGCATTGATCAGTCCGGCAACAGTCACACACGCCGTCCCCTGTTGGTCATCATGCCACACGGGAATCTCAGTTTCTTTCCTCAATGTATCCAGAATATAAAAACATTTGGGATGGGCGATATCTTCGAGATTGACACCTCCAAATGTGGGTTGGATCCACTTGACGGCCTTGATGATCTCCTCTGGATCTTTTGTCCCGAGGCAGATCGGGAAGGCATCCACGCCGCCCAAGTACTTGTAAAGCAGTGCTTTCCCCTCCATGACGGGCAAGCTCGCTTCGGGTCCGATATCTCCGAGACCCAAGACTCTGGTCCCATCTGATACGACAGCCACAAAATTCCCCTTGTTTGTAAACTCATAGGCTTTTTCCTTGTCTTTGTAGATCTCATTGCAAGGGGAGGCTACCCCAGGGGTGTACCAGATAGCAAAATCATGAAAATCTCTAATGCGACATTTGGGTATGACTTCAATTTTTCCCTTATAAAACGGATGAAGGCGCATCGCATCTTTGGAAGGCTGTTCAGTTTTAGCCAACAACTCTTCCACGGTTATTTCTTTCATTATTTCTCCTTTTTTTGGCCTTGTCTTCGAAAAAAAACAACGTCACCAAAAAATATGAAATAAAATCTTAAAAATGTAATTATAAACCTATACAACCTCATGTCAACTCTATTCTAAAAAACAACCGATAAAATCATCTTTGTAAAAATTATCCTCTCTTTCTTAAGATTTTTTCAGACCCAATTTCATGGGCCTACACCTCGAACCTGCAATGGCCTCATTTCGTGAATAGATGAAAATGATTAAGATCGTTTCTCGATCTGTCTTTAGGGGGAACGGACCCAACTTAAGAGGAAGTGAATCGACCTGAATTATCGGTGGAGGAAGCATCGTTCGCTCTCCTTTTCGTCAGGTCTTTTGGTGACGATCATAGCGATATTATGGGCATTTGCACTCTCAATAACATCAAGATCTCTTATAGAACCCAAAGGGTAGATTATTGCGGTAATGCCATTCTTTGCTGCCAATTCAACAACATCCGGAAAGGGCATGAAAGCATCCGAAGCCATAACACACCCAATGGAGCCATACCCCCTATGGGAAAACCGAACGGCATCTTCGGCCGCATCGATCCGGCTTCTCTGACCCGACCCTATTCCATGGACTTTGTCTCGAGTCCCGATCACGACAGCGTTAGAGCGTGTAAAACAAGCCACTGTCCAATTAAAGATGGCTGCCTCCAATTCCTCAATGCTCGCTTTTCTCTCTGAGACAACATCCACAGAATCAAGAGAAACGATCTTCGAGTCGAAACGCTCCTGGATGAGGAGGCCTCCAGCGACTCGCTTGAATTCAATCTTATGATCCTTTGAAGGGGCCTCGAGCGTGTCTCCCATTTCCACAATCCGCAGCACCTTTCTTGTAGCTAAGACCTCGAGTGCTTCCTGCGAAAAACCAGGAGCATACACAACCTCAACATTCCTCCCCTTCTCGACGATCTTCAATGCAGCATCCTTATCGAGAATAGTATTGAATACATCGACACTGCCAAAGTTAGACAGAGGATCGCTATTCCAAGCTTTCTCGAAAACATCAGCAGGAGCTCCCTCTATGGCCACTCCACTGGGCATCTCATGCTTGATGAGGGCACAGATATTCTTTCCGGGGTATATATCGGTAAGTTTTTTGATGAGCCTTTGACCCAAGTCCATATCGCCAACATTGATATAGCCCAGTCCCTTGGTCCCCTCCTGGAGGACCTTCAAAGAGGACATATTGGGTCCGGATGCACCTTCTTCCTGGTAGAAAGCTGCCGGGTATCCGGGATTCTCCCCATATCGCATCGACATTTTCTTCCTGAATGTGATGTTCCCGAGTGCTATGATTTCGGAGAATTGCTCTTCCACCTTTGTTCTGTATTGGGCACGGGTTGTTTTGTCGATCTTACTCATTTTGTTTTATCTCCGACCTGTTTATCACAGATATATTAAAATCAGCGGTTAGTTGATCTCTTAAAAATACACACACCACCGCCACCCTGAAATCTTGGTCTTGTTTTTTGGGTCTCAATGTGGAATAGACAGCTTCAGCTGTCTCTTTTGATGTATCATAAATCAATCTGACATCCTCGGGATCCCCTTGGAAAGATGGGAGAGGATCTCTGTTCTCTCCAGAATAAGTAGAGATCATTTTCCCCTCTCCAGGAAGCATGGGCACTCTGAAATAGTGTTTTGAGGTCGAGCTGTCTTCGGCTCTTTTTATGATGCTTAAGGCCGCCCTCCCATCAGAGAGAACACATCCGCTGATCCTGGGTGTAAACGAGGGGGCGTCGGGCTCATATTCCCAATGATGCAGCGCATTGGATAGGATATCCCTAGCATCTAGGCCTGGAGAGAGATGGTTATAGATATCCATAGTCTGTTTCCCGTTGCTGACTACTAGATCCTGCCCAAAAAAAATGGCCGGATAGATGAGCAAATCTCTGTTTCCCCCACTCAGGATTTTCTCGTCAGTAGGTTTAACCCAGGCTCCTTCCTCCGTAAGATCTATCCTTCTGGCTTGACTTGAAGGAGACCTTCCTGTGATGGCATACACGATAATAGAATTTTCGTCCGATAAATCTCTCCCGATTATGATGAGTCTTCCGGGATATTCTTTATCTCTCAGATTGGAAAAATCATTACTCATGAGGATACGCTCGATTCATCAAGATTGTATAGATATCACAGGACCTATTCGAAGTCAAAATCATCCCGATTATTTTTCCCGTTTGTGATATCATTACCCTTGACCTGATGAAGGGCAATAGACTAGGAAGGAAGGCATATTATGGAAAATTTCTTTGTCCCCGAAAAAGCGTATAAAAACCTGAATTTTTTAAATTCAAGGGATGCTCGTGTTATAAGGATTTTGAGTGAATATCTAGAACCCTTGCAGAGAATGAAACATCTCAAAGTGAACAGTACAGTTTTGTTTCTTGGCTCGTCTAGAGCGGACCCAAACATGAAAGACAGTGTTCTCGGAAAATATTATTGGGAAGCCGAGGAGTTGGCTTTCCGATTGGCTAAGTGGGCGATAAAACTTAAAGCCAAAGGGAAAAATTTTGTTTTATGCACGGGGGGGGGGCCTGGCATAATGGAGGCTGCCAACAGAGGTGCTTCTCGAGCGGGCGGAAAGTCTATCGGCATGAACATCTCTTTGCCTCATGAACAGTTTCCCAATCCCTATATCTCCCCTGAACTTTCGTTCCTGTTCCACTATTTTTTCATGAGGAAATTTTGGCTCGTCTATCAAGCCAAAGCTGTGATTGCCTTCCCTGGTGGATATGGCACTTTGGATGAGATCTTCGAGACCCTGACACTAGTCCAAACAAAAAAAATGCAAAAAAAAGTTCTTCCCATTTGTCTTTACGGAGAAAAATACTGGAGAGAGGTTGTGAATTTTGAAGCACTCTTGGAACATGATGCCATATCAACCGAAGATATCCATCTTTTCCAGTACTGCTCAAATCCCAAAGAAACTTTTTTGTTTCTGAAAGAAAAGCTCGAAGCCCTTTTGTGATGCAAGAAGTAAAACATAAATAGCTTGAATGATTCACGATCCGACCCACCCCACCCTAACATTAAGGTCGCAAAGGAGAGGCAGTGGCCCATGAAGCTGTAGTGAACTACCGCGAGCCGTCCCAACCTAACCCGGGCTACAACG
>CAZXJE010000001.1:36945-50750 GCA_964640835.1 uncultured Eubacteriales bacterium | reverse complement strand
GATGCGAGGCGCAAAGGATGAAGCTGTGGTTGTCCACCGCAAATCCTTTGCAACAAAGCAACCTCCCTCCCACCCTACTTTTAAGGATGGCTCGCCCAAAGGGTAAAAAATGTCGATTACAAATAGAATCAACATGAAGAACGTGATGATCATTGAAATAATCAGCCAAATCAAAGTAACATACAAATATCATATAAGTTATAGTGAGTATCGACATTATTTATGACTTGTCCAGGTTAGGTTTAGTGCTAGTCAAGGTAACCCAGGTCCCTGAGCTGGGATTTGATCTTGTCCATGTCCTCAGGCGTGATCTTTCCTTTAATAGGAATGGTGGAGAGTGGATGTTTTTCTTTTCCCCAGGAAATTTTGTGCCAGATCCTCTCATGAAGATAATAAAATGTGATCTTTGCGACCACTTCAACAATACCCACTCCAATGGTGATCAACCATTCTCCTGTAAAAATATACACAGCGGTCATCGTCGTAAAGGTAGCTATGATTCGCCAACTGACCGCTTTGGCGACTGTTCGTGAATGCGCTTCCCGTCCATGTCTCATGTTTTTCTCGGCCATTACAAACTCCCGGCGAACATTATACAAATATTCCGCTCAAATACAACATTTTTCCGTACTCCATTGCCGTGTTTCCTGTTCTGATTTCGGTCACTCCTCTTTTGCTGAGGGAGCCTTGATCTTGATTCCAGAAGAAAACTTCCAGGAATGCACGGGACGCAGGATGCCCACATCTTTGTTGGTGGAGGAGATCAAGAATGAATACAGGTTGCGGTGATAGTCGTATGGATAGCCATCCTTCTTATGAGTGGCCACATCCAGATAGTAGGTCCCGTTGATGAGCCCAAGTTTATCAATCTGAAAAACGACCCGTCCTTCTCCCTCGATAAATTGTGCTGTAAACTCTTCCAGTTGAGTGTTTGTCCCATAACAGCAGATGCCTTTTGGGTTATATATCCCGACCCCGAAAACAAAATCCTTGATCTGGGAGTATGCTAAAACATCCATTTCTATGACCATTCCCTCATCCGGGGAATAGACGTGTTTCTCTGTCCCATCCAAACCTTTCAGTCTGACTTTTTTGACCTCGATCTCCCTTTTTCCCCAACGGTTTTCCCTGTGTTCCTCCTCAAATCTCTCTTCGACCTCCACCTCCTGCTGGCGCTTCTCAAAATCTTCTTCCTGTTTTTCAGCGACATCTTGGAGATAGGCATCGACGACCCGTTTGGGCTCTCCCATTGTCTGGATATTGCCGTGCTTTAACCAAATGACTTGATCACAGATCTTTTCTACCGTGGATAAGTCATGACTGACAAAGAGGATGGTCTTCTTCCTCCGTCGGAAATCATCGATCCGGTCCAAACATTTAGGCACAAAAGAGGCATCTCCAACGGCCAGGACTTCATCAATGAGCAAAATATCAGGGTTCACATTTATGGCGATGGAAAACCCGAGCCGCATGTGCATTCCCGACGAATAAGTTTTGACTGGGGCATCGATAAACTCCTCTAGCTCTGCAAACCGGACGATGTTTTCGAATTTTTCCGTGATCTCTTTTTTGGAAAGACCCAGCATGATGCCGTTTATAAAGACGTTTTCCCGGCCTGAGATCTCCGGATGAAAACCCGCTCCGAGTTCTATGAGCGCAGAGATCTTTCCATCAACACTCACAGATCCGGATGTGGGTTTGGCGATCCCGGTGATCACCTTGAGCAGAGTGCTTTTCCCCGAGCCATTCTCACCGATGACGCCGAAGGTGGTTCCTTTCTCGACCATAAAACTTATATTGTCCAATGCAGTGACCAGCTCATCAGGCCTTAACGACTTGAAAAAGTTCCCCTTGACGATCGCACTCTTGAAGGTTTTGAAGCGATGCTGAGCAGAGTACTTCTGGTATATGCGTGTGACGTGATCCACATTTATGGCAACCACCTACACCTCCTCGGGAAAAGAATCCCGCAGCCTGTCAAAAATATAGTATCCGACGAGCAGCAAGACAAGGGAAACGATAAAAGTGACTCCCAACCGCTTCCACCGGATGAGCGCTCCATAAAAAACACAGTATTGATATCCCTGCATGATGTGGGTCATGGGATTCAGGTTGAGGAGATTTTTAAGAAAGGAGGATTCCTGGACCGTACTAAAAGTCATGGGATAGATGATGGGAGTGGCAAAAAACCAAAAAGTTAATAGATTCGCCAGGATATCCTTGATATCCCTAAAATGCACCGTTAAAGAGGAAACGAGAAAAGTAAATCCCAGAGTGAACACGAACTGAACTAAAATTACAACAGGTAAGAATAGGAGATATGGCGTAAAGTGCCCGCCTAGGATCGGGACAAAAATCAGCAGGATGGGTAGACCGAAGAGAAAATGAATAAAATTGCTCGTCACCACAACAATAGGAAGGATCTCCACAGGGAACAGTATCTTCTTTATCAGATTCCCCTGTATGATCAGGACGTTAGCCGACTCAAGGGACGAAGCGACATACCAGACTTGCCAGGGCAGCAATCCACAGAAGAGGAAGAGAGCGTAAAACCAGGGAGAACCCTCGAAGGCGGGGTCTCTCGGCATGATGATAAAACCGAAAACAACGGTGTACACGACCAACAACAAGAACGGATTGAAGAAAGACCAGAAAAATCCCAATACCGTGCCTCGATAGCGGGCCTTCAATTCGCGGCTCACGAGGTTTTGGATCAGGACTCTGTACTTGTACAAGTCCACCAGATTCTTAATCAGTCGGATCATGGATTCTCCCCGAGAATATATCTAACGTTTCCTTCGTATATTTGCCCTTCCGCTCATACAGGAAAAGTGGGCGCAGCTGCCGGCTCTCTGGAGAAGAGAAATCGCAACTCGCCAGAAAGAAATTGGGGGCACTGTCTCTGAAGGGAAATACATAACGTATGTTTTTTATTTTCAACTGCGTCTCTTGTAATGCTCGCATAAAATCCTCTTCCCGGATGGCAGGATAGACAAAATATGACACGCCCTGCATCTTTAAAAATTCTTCAGTTTTCTGCATTATATCAAAAATGGTGCATTTTAACTCGTGTTTTGCCACTGACTTCTCGTCCGAAACACTCAAATGTCCTGCGTTTTGCTTGATGTAGGGGGGATTGGAAAAAACAACGTCGTATTTTTCCTCCCCAGAATACACACGAAGATCGGAATGGACAACTTTGATGCGGTCCTCACAGTGATTGAGCTTGACATTGCGTCGGGCTAGATCCACCAGGGAGGCCTGGATCTCCAGAGCTGTTAAGCTGGCAAAAGGTTTTATGCTCAGGAGGAGTGATAAAATCCCGCTTCCTGTCCCCAATTCCAGGATTCTGTCCGTTTCCCGTGTTTGAATGAAGTCCGCCAGGAGAGGGGCATCGATAGAAAAACGGTATCCTTTCTTTTTCTGGAAGACACGGATGCGTCCGCGGTAGAAAGTGTCGAGAGTCTCGTCCTCACCCTTTAGCTGATTATCTGGATCCATCTTCATCCGAATCGGTAAAGACAAGAACGCTCTCGGCCTTGACCCTCGCATACCCTCCGTTCACTGCAACGTGTTTTTTGGACTGGGCTTTGCGATATTCGATCACCCCTTTGCCCAGAGCGACAAGCAAGTTTCTGTGTCCAGGAAGAATGCCCAAATACCCCTCAAGACTCGGTAGGAAGACCTCTTCGACCTCGTCATCCACGAGAACCTCATGTGATGTGATCACACGAAGTTTCAGATTTGAAGGCAGGGCTTCGCTCATGCAGCTCTCAACTCCTCCGCTCTTTGGCTCACGTCATCGATCCCACCGACCATGTAGAACGCCTGCTCGGGTATATCGTCATGTTTTCCCTCAGAAATCTCTTTAAACCCTTTGATCGTCTCTTGAACAGATACATACCTGCCAGCTCTTCCCGTAAACTCTTGTGCCACATTAAAGGGTTGCGAGAAGAACCGCTGGATTTTTCGGGCACGGGAAACGACAACTTTATCCTCTTCGGAGAGCTCTTCCATACCGAGTATGGCGATGATGTCCTGGAGATCTTTATACCGCTGCAAGATCTCCTTGACCTCACGGGCCACCGAATAGTGCTCCTCCCCGATAACCCGGGGATCGAGAATGCGAGAGTATGACGCAAGAGGGTCGACCGCAGGATAGATCCCAATTTCAGTGAGGGCCCGAGACAGATTGGTCGTAGCATCCAGATGGGAAAAGGTCGTCGCCGGAGCCGGATCGGTAAAATCGTCGGCCGGCACATAAATAGCCTGGACAGAGGTGATCGATCCCTTCCGGGTCGAGGTGATCCTTTCTTCCAACTCTCCCAGTTCCGTCGCCAGGTTTGGCTGATAGCCCACAGCCGAAGGCATGCGTCCTAGCAGGGCCGAGACTTCTGAGCCGGCTTGGACGAAGCGGAATATGTTGTCGATGAAAAGGAGAATATCCTGATTCATTTCATCTCTGAAATATTCTGCGACAGAAAGGGCGGCCAAGCCGACACGGAGACGTGCTCCCGGGGGCTCTGTCATCTGTCCGTAGATGAGAGATGTCTTTTCGATGACACCGGATTCCTTCATCTCCAACCACAGGTCATTCCCTTCACGTGTCCGCTCTCCCACACCGGCAAAAACAGAGTATCCTCCATGTTTTTGTGCAACATTGTGAATCAATTCCATAATGATGACCGTCTTGCCCACTCCGGCTCCACCGAATAGACCGATCTTTCCTCCCTTGAGAAAAGGCTGGATGAGGTCGATGACCTTGACCCCCGTTTCGAACATCTCTAGCTTTGTGCTCTGCTCTTCCAAGGCTGGTGGTGGCCGATGGATGGAATACCTCACAGGGGAATCTATGGGCCCCAGATGATCCACCGGTTCTCCGATGACATTCATCACTCTCCCCAAGGTCGGCTCGCCCACGGGAACTGTGATGGGTCCCTCCAGGTCGATGGCTTTCATTCCTCGGGCTAAACCATCCGTAGGATGCATGGACACACATCGGACCTTATCCTCCCCGAGGTGTTGCTCCACTTCCACGATAATGTCCACAGCCGTGGAGGTTTCCGGATTTGCAGCAACGTCTTTATCGGCCCGAATGCCGTCCTTCATTTCTGTGTCATTCACAGGATGAGGAGAGTGGCTCTCGAATCCTTCGCTCGTGATCCGGATAGCATTATAGATCTGGGGAAGTTCCGAATGCTTGAAGGAGATATCGACAACGGGCCCGATGACCTGAACGACACGGCCTTCTTTACTGGGCTTTTTCTTTTTTTGTTCGGTCTCTTTTTTATCTTTCGGCCTGGCGCTAGACTTTTCGTTTTTCGCTGCTTTTGGTTTTGTTTCAGGCATTCTGTTCTCCTCCATGATCTATTTTTTCGCTAAGGCTTCAACAGCAGACGTGATCTCCAGAAGTTCTTTTGTGATCGCTGCCTGCCTCATTTTATTCAACACCAGCGTGAGGTCATCGATCAGATCATCGGCATTTTTGGTTGCGTTATCCATGGCCATCATTCTCGCGGCGTGTTCGGCGGCGGATGATTCGGAGAAAAAATGGACCATTTGATTTTCCACATGGTGCGGGACGAGAGAATGGATGATCGCAAGTACTCCCGGATCCCAGTCTGGGCTCTGGCCTGCCGGTTTTGTTTTCTCCCCGACTCCATCTGATTTTTCAACATCTCCGGAAAACTCAACAGGCAGTAATTTTGTGATGACAATACGGGGAGCAAGGATGGATTTAAATTCATTATAGGCGACATAAACAGCATCGGTCTTGTTCAACATATAGAGTTCCATGAGGAATTGAGCCAACTTCGCGCAATCCTCAGCTGTAAATTTATCAACTTGCCCGAAGTAGGTTTTCAGCACGGGAAATTCGGTCTTTTTAAAAAACAAAACGGCCTTTTTCCCAAAAAGGATAAAACAGACATCACTTGTCTCTGCCTTCTCTGCGAAGAAGGAAAACGCCCGTTCCAAAAGATTGGCATTAAATGCACCAGCCATCCCCTTGTCCGAAGTAAAAACAACCCCCACGACCTTCTTTTCTTCCCTCTGGGCAAGCAGCGGATGAGAAGAGCGGGGGGCCCAGATCGCTGCTTCACCAACGAGCTCCGGAGAATCGTGCCACTGGGGTCTTGACTCCAAGACTTTGCGCTGAGCCTTCTGGAACTTGACCGTAGAGACAGTCTTCATCGCCTGTGTGATCTGTTGTGTGTTGCGTACGCTTTTGATTCGCTTTCGCAGGTCTATCAGAGCTGGCATTTATCCCTCTTCCTTGAATGTCTTGTTGAATCTCTCAAAGGCCGAATTGAGGGCCTCGTCTGTGTCGGCATCGATGGCCTTGGCCTCGGCGATCTTTTGCACAAGATCAGGAAAATTCTCACTAAAATAAGCGTAAAGTTTAGCCTCATACAGCTGGATCTGAGACACATCGAATTCATCCAGATAGCCTCTGTTTCCCGCAAAGATGATCAAAATCTGTTGGACGACATCCAGAGGGGCATACTGATCCTGTTTCAGGATCTCTGTCAGTCTTTCTCCACGGTCGAGCTGCGCTTGACTCGCCTTATCCAATTCAGTTCCGAATTGAGCAAAAGTGACGAGCTCTCTGTACTGCGCCAAATCCAGACGCAGCTTGCCCGCCACCTGTTTCATCGCCTTGATTTGAGCGTGTCCACCAACCCTGGAAACGGAAATCCCCACATTGATGGCAGGCCGGATGCCGGCATTGAACAATTCGGATTCGAGGTAGATCTGGCCATCGGTGATGGATATAACGTTTGTAGGGATATAACCCGAGACATCACCGGCTTGTGTTTCAATGATGGGCAACGCCGTGAGTGAACCCTCGCCGTTCTGTTCATTGAGCTTGGCCGCTCTCTCCAGTAGCCTCGCATGGAGATAAAACACGTCGCCGGGATACGCCTCCCGCCCGGGCGGGCGGCGCAGCAGGAGTGAGATCTCTCTGTAGGCAGCAGCGTGTTTAGACAGGTCGTCATAAACAAGCAAAACATGCTGTCCTCTATCTCTAAAATATTCCCCAATGGCACACCCGCTGTACGGGGCCAAATACTGGAGGGAAGAGGGATCGCTGGCCGAAGCCGCAACGATGATCGAATAATCCATGGCTCCGTGGTCCTCGAGGACTTTAATGATATAGGCAACAGTCGAATTTTTTTGTCCGATGGCGACATAGATACAGAAAACATCTTTCCCCTTCTGATTGATGATCGTATCGATGGCAATCGCAGTTTTCCCGGTCTGCCGGTCGCCGATGATCAGCTCTCTCTGTCCGCGTCCGATCGGGATCATGCTGTCGATCGCCTTGATCCCCGTCTGGAGAGGCTCCTTGACGGGCAAGCGTTCCACAACCCCAGGAGCGAGACGTTCGACAAGCATAAAAGCATCACTCTGAATAGGGCCTTTTTCATCGAGGGGGATGCCCAAAGGATTGACCACCCGGCCAATCATAGAGGGCCCTGATGGCACCTGCATGATCCTATGCGTCCGCTTGACCAGGTCTCCTTCCCTAATGAGATGGCTCTCTGCCAAAAGGACAATTCCCACATTCTCTTCCTCCAGATTGAGAGCAAGACCATAGACATCATTCGGGAACTCCAGCAATTCGTTATACATCACCCGGTCCAGCCCATAGACATTTGCAATGCCATCTCCCACGGATGTGACCGTTCCAACCTCTTTGATATCTACACCTGCTTCGTATCCCTCAATTTGGCGCTGTATGATTTTGCTAATTTCATCGGCTTTTAAATCCATTTTTGCCTCACCCTTCAATGATATTTTCTTTGAGTCTGTCCAGGTTGCCTCGAATGGATACATCATAGACAATGTTTCCCTTTCTTATGGAAAGCCCTCCGACCAAAGAAGGGTCGCTCCTGTACTTTAAAAACACGGGTTTATTTTCCAATAACTCCAATTTTTTCTTCAACATTTCTTTTTGAGCTTCGTTCAAAGGAACAACAGAGGATACTTCGAACGTGGACACGCCCTTTTCTTCATTCCAGAGTTCCGGTAAAAGCTCCAGAATTTCCGCCAAAAACTCAAGGCGATCATTTTCAACGCAGAGGCTGATAAAACGGATCGTTTTTGGCCTGTAAGACAATGTTTTCAGCAGTTCATCCGTTAAATCCTTCTTTTTTGTCAATGGAAGGAAAGGACTCTGGAGGACTTTCTTCAGTTTTTCCCGAGACTCCAGAAGGTCTAAAAAATTGCGGAGTTCTTTATGGATAGCGGTAAACTCCTCCTCATCCCTGATGGCGTTGACGAAGCCTTGAGAATACCTTTTAATCAGAATGCGATTTTTCATGCAGATTCTCTAAACTTTTGATGGAGTCATCAATGAGCTGTGTGTGTTTTTCAGGAGTGAGCCGTTTTTGGATCCTTTCCAAAGCCTCTGCAGCCGCAAGAGTCACTGCATATTCCTTTAAATCCCTGATTCCTGCTCTGGAGATCATTTCGATCTCCTGTTGGGCGGCCTTCTTCGTCCTCTCTCCCTCTTCCTGAGCCGCACGGATGATCCGTTCCTTTTCTCTCTCTCCGTCCAAGAGGGCTTTTTCCCTGAGCTCCTCCACCTCCTGACTCAACTCATGCAGACGCTTTTCTGTTTTTTCCAAGTCGGTCTCGGCTTCATGACGGGATTCCTCAGCGTCACGGATGGTTGTGCTGATCTGTGCTACTCGGTCTTCTAGGAACTTTTTTATCGGTTTGCGCAGTAGGTACGCAAGCCCTCCAAAGAGAATGAGGAAATTGACCGCTTTGGCGATAAACGCCATCGGATTTGAATTTTGGTGTTCTTCTTCGACGAACATGAAGAGCAAAAAAGGAAGCACAGCAAGTATCAGGACAAGGCGAGTTTTCCGTGCCATCAGTGAATCAGCCTCTGTTCGATTTTTTCGGATAAGATTTTGCTTTCGGATGCCAGGTCCTTTTTTAACTCCTCCACCTTTTTCTCCAGATGCTCTTTGGCTTCGTTAACCTTTGCTCGACATTCCTGTCCTATCTCCAAGAACATTTGTTCCTTTTCTCGCAGGGCATCTGCCGTGAATTGCGCCTGGGTTTCTTTGGCAGCAATACGTGCCGCCTTCAGGCTATCTTCAACCTTGCGGATGTTTGTTTCATACTGGGTCTTCGCTTCTTCTCTGGCTTTGAGATTGCTCTCGATGGTCTCTTCTCGGCTGACCATGATATTTCGGAAAGGCTTGAAGAAAACTTTTTTCAGCGTAAAAAGAAGGATCCAGACAATAAAAAAGACAATTAAGAGAGTGGCATCTACAGCTAACATGGCAAAAGATCACATAAAGTTGACGTTAAAATTAGAGGAAAATTTAACACTAATCACGCCAAAATGCAACCCGGCTTTCAACAATCTCAGAATATCCAAATCAGTGCTGATGTCATTCCAGGTGATCAGATTATACGATATCAAATACGAACAACGGGAAAGCGGTACGACTCTATGTAGGGACCGTTTCCCAAACGGTCCGTTCGGGGAACGGACCCTACTAAGAAAAATACCAAGCCCGTCCATCCGTTCTCACGGTTTTCTCCATCACACAATCTGATCACTCAATAGCGCTATCGAGTATACATGATACACGGATTTGGAATCGCACTCTTAATCTGTAAATGCGTTGAAAATCTTTTTGACCTCTCCAACGAGAAAGAGGGAACCAGCCACCAGGACAACGCCGTCGGGTGACGCGGCCTGAAGAGCGGTCTGGACAGCCTGCTGCACATCGGGTTGAATGACAATCCGGTCTTGAAATCGAGAGGCCCGTCTTTGGATATCCTCTGGCGCAGTTGCTTTAAAGTACGGAAACCTGGTGCAAATAACTTTATGTGCTAGAGGAAAAAGGATCTCGGACAATTTCTCGATATTTTTGTCCCTCATGACCGCAAAGACCAGAACTTTGGGCAAAGAGATAAATTCCTGGACGTATTTTCTCAAAGCCTTTGCTCCCTCTTCATTATGCGCACCATCGACGAGGACGAAAGGGCTTTCGGAGACAACCTCAAGGCGGCCGGGCCAATTGGCTGTCTCGACGCCCCGTATGATCCGTGATTTTTCCAAGCGCCTCCAGTTTTTGGATAGCTGTCGAGCCACAGCGATGGCGATGGCCGCATTTTTTCCCTGGTGCTCACCAAGAAGGGATGGTGCATAAGCGTATTTCTCTTCTCCTAATTTGTATTCAAACCGGAAGTTCCGGCCGGTCTTTTCTTTACGCAAACTTCTGCCTTTTGAAAACACTGCAAAAAATGGAGCGCTAAGTTCCTTAGCTTTATTCCAAATGACTTGGTGTGCCTCCTCCTCTTCAACTCCGCATACAATAGGGATTCCAGGCTTGATGATCCCGGCCTTTTCCGAGGCGATTTCGTTCTGGGTCTCACCGAGGAACTTCTGATGTTCGGGAGAGATTGTCGTTATGGCTGAGACTACGGGCTTCACGATATTCGTGGCGTCAAACCGTCCTCCCATCCCCACTTCAAGGATGGCTATATCTACCCGCTCCTCAGCAAAATGCAGAAAAGCCAAACAACTTAACATCTCAAAATATGTGGGGGGAGATAGCAATTTTTTCGAGGCGATAAGTTCTTCAACGACTCCTCTGAGGCTTGTGAGATGCCGGCTGAATTCCTCTTTGGGGATGGGCTTCCCTGCTATCTGGATTCTTTCCCTAACGGTGACGAGATGGGGGGATGTGAAGAGCCCGTGACGGAGGCCATGCTCCATAAGGATAAAACTCAGCATAGCACACACCGAGCCTTTTCCGTTTGTCCCGGCCACATGGATCGATGGATATCGGCTTTGGGGATCGTTTAAAGAGGAGAGGACTGTTCTTACGTTATCCAGGCCGAATTTAATGCCTAAGTTCTGGATCTGGTCCAGGTAAACTAGGCACTGCTCATAATTCATTGAGGCCTGTTCAGGAAGAGCCGGAACGCCCTAATGAGATAGCTGCGTAGATATCCGCGATCCACTACATCATCAAGCATACCGTGGCTGAGCAGGAATTCAGAGCGTTGAAAGCCCTTTGGTAATTTTTCCTTGATCGTCTGTTCGATGACTCGCGGCCCTGCAAATCCAATGAGGGCATCTGGCTCAGCGATGTTGATATCGCCCAGCATGGCATAACTCGCCGTGACTCCACCGGTTGTGGGGTCTGTAATGACAGAGATGTACGGGATTCCTTCCTCATCGAGGCGTGCGATCGCTGCGCTGGTTTTCATGAGCTGCATGAGTGAGAGGATACCTTCCTGCATCCTTGCGCCTCCGGAACAGGAGATAACCATAACAGGAGCTCTTTCCGAGAGCGCCTTCTCGAATGCTCGTGTGATCTTCTCCCCGACAACAGATCCCATGCTCCCTCCCATGAAGGAAAACTCCATTGCAGAAGCAACGACAGTAATTCCATCCATGGTTCCGATGGCATTGAGCACAGCGTCGGGGAGTGAGGTCTTATCCTGGTTTTCCTTTAAGCGGCTAGCATATGTTTTAGAATCCTTGAAATTTAAAGGATCCTCCGGAAAGATGGATTCATCAAAAAGCTCATATTTCCCATCGTCAAAAAGCATAGAGAGCCGGTTTTTTGCCGCGATTCGAAAATGGAAACTGCACTCCGGACAGACATAAAGATTGTCCAGTATGTCTTGTTTATAGAGAATGCGACGGCATTTGTTGCATCTGGTCCACATATTCGTCATATTTTCTAACCTGAATTATTCATAAAAACTGCCGATATTTATCATAACAGACTTAATATCAAAATGTACCATTGTTTTTTTGGAATACGGAGTGTTTTAAGCGAGTTTTTCTTCTTTTTGAGGAGAAGCTGTTTTTTTGGAGAGCTGAGAAAGATAAGAAAGGACAGTATTGGGGTCCGGGAGTTCCTCTTCGATATCGATCTCATCGGATAACAGATTCATGACAGAACCGACTAACTGGTTGTCATCAAAGGGTTTTTCAAAATAGTCAGCAGCGCCGAATGACCGGAGAGCCTCATTTTTGTATTGGGCTCCTTTGTAAAGTCCTGTCACAATGACGATGGGAACGCTTCCCTTGGTTTCACTGTAGATCTTTTGCGTCAAGTCGAAACCGTGGAGTTTGGGAAGCATGGCCTCAAGGATGATCAAGTCTGGTTTTTCCTCCTGGTACTTCTCGTATGCCACCTGTCCATCATTCGCAGTGACGATAGTCAGCTGATGTGAAGTAAAAAGTTCAGTCATATGCTCGAGGTTTTTGGAGTCGTAATCGACGATCAATATTTTTTTCTCCGACATTTTTGCCCTTTGGTCAGACTAGATTTTAGTGAATAAATCCATTGTTGTCAACTCACTATATTGTCCTGAATTATTCACGAGCCGAGATCACTGCAAATGTGAGGCCGTGGCTCACGAAGCTGTAGTGAACTACCGCAAGTGAGTTACAACGAAGGCTTTGTAGTGAGATCGGTGGGTTAGGTTGGGTCGGCGCCCGAAGGGTAAAAGATGCTGCCAATAAAATATTATATGCTTTTAAAATTTAAATTGGGCAGCAGCTTTTATGAATAATTCAGGCTATTTACGTTAAAGCAGTGAATGTGATATATTGACCGAAATGGATCCAAAAGAGTCTTTCTCGCTTTCTATCGTAGTGCCTGTTTTAAACGAGGAGAAAAATCTGCCCGAACTCTATGAAGAGATCACCAAGTCCTGTAAAGGATTGAACCTCTCATACGAGATCATTTTTGTCGATGACGGGAGTTGGGATTTGTCTTTTCCTTTATTGCGCGGCATTCAAAAAAAAGATTTTAAGGTGAAAGTCATCCGGCTCAGAAAAAACTTCGGCCAGACTGCAGCCCTTGCCGCTGGCTTTGATTATGCCAAGGGAGAGGTGATCATCACGCTGGATGCAGACCTGCAGAATGACCCTCAGGACTTCGCTCTTCTTCTCGATAAAATCCGGGAAGGGTACGATATCGTCAGCGGATGGAGGAAAAAGAGGAAAGACCGCCTTTTAACGCGTCGCATCCCCTCAGCCATGGCCAACTGGCTTATCTCCCGTTTCACCCACATCAAACTCCATGATTTCGGGTGTACTCTAAAGGCATTCCGTAAAGAGGTCATCAAAAACATCAATCTCTACGGAGAGCTTCACAGGTTCATCCCAGCCATCGCCAGCAACATCGGGGTCTCCATCGCTGAAGTCGAAGTAAACCACAGGCCGAGGAAACACGGAAAGTCCAAATACAGTGTTTTTCGATTCGTAAAAGTTATCCTTGACCTTCTCACGGTCAAGTTCCTCCTGAGTTATTCCACACGGCCTCTTCAAATATTCGGCGTATTCGGGCTGGCTAGTGGTGTCATTGGAGGCCTCATTGGTATATACCTCTCCTATCAGCGCCTAATCCTAAAAGTGGGCATCTCAGGACGCCCATTGTTGCTGTTAGCCATATTGCTCATAGTCATAGGAATCCAGTTCATCACTCTGGGGCTTTTAGCAGAGATCATGGTCCGAGCGTATCATGAGTCTGTGAACAAAAGGATCTATTTCGTTCGGGAGATCTTTGATTCTGAATCAGAACAGTCATCCGAATAAATTGAAGATCGATGAAAATTCTAATGCTTGCCCCGGAACCCTTCTTCCAACCGCGGGGGACACCGATCAGTGTCTACCAAAGGATAAAAGCTCTGTCCGACCTCGGCCACGAAGTCACCCTTGTGACCTACCACCTGGGAGAGGATAAGGAGATCAAAAACCTCAAGATATCGAGGATTCCCAATGTGTTTTTCATAAAAAAGATCAAGAT
>CAZXJE010000001.1:0-36845 GCA_964640835.1 uncultured Eubacteriales bacterium | reverse complement strand
TATTTTTAGGAATGGAGCGGTTCATCTTGAAGAATTCGAGCGCGATCATCGTAATCTGTCTTGATCTTCTCAAACAGGTCGAAAAAGAGGGTTATGCGGATAAGGCCATCCTCCTTGAAAATTTCATCGATTTCGACACCAGGGAATTTACCGCAGAGGAGATCAGGCAAAAACGCAAAGAATTTGCCTCCGAGGATAAAAAGATCGTGCTTTATGCGGGCAACTTTCAACCCTACCAAGGGATTCCACTCCTCCTGGAGGCAGCATCCCAGATACAAAACGACCGAATCGTCTTCGTGCTTGTGGGAGAGAGTCCAGTTGCAGTGGAGAGAGAAAAAGATAGAGCTCGAGAATTGGGGATCACCGAAAAAGTCTTTTTTACGGGACAGGTTCCACCCTCGCAAATTCCACTCTTCATCAGCCTGGCTGATGTACTGGTCTCGCCCCGTCTTTCAGGAACGAACACCCCGCTCAAGATCTACTCCTTTCTCAAATCAGCGAAACCACTCATTGCCACAAACCTTTGGACACACACCCAAGTCCTTTCTAACCAGATATCCGTCCTTGTTGAACCCGATGCTGAGTGTATGGCCGAGGGAATCGCCTTCGCTCTTTTCGATGACAGGGCCAAGGAGAGAGCAAATTTTGCGAAGCAAAAAGCCGATCGCGACTACACATATCCCCGATACAAGGAAAAAATTAACCAGGTTCTCGATAAGGCCACGGATTCAGCGGGCTAAGGATTTCTCACGATGAAAGTGTTTATCACAGGAGCATCCGGATTCATCGGCCGTGCGTTGATGCAGGAATGTTTTCAAAGGCAGTGGGATGTCTGTGTCCTCCAGCACAACCGCCGCCCGGCAGGAGAAACCACATCCGAACAAAAGTATGACGTTGTTGAGGGGGATATCACAAATCCCGGTTCATTGGAAGGACTCTTTGAAGGCAAAGATATTCTTTTCCATTGCGCAGCAGCCTTGGGTGCCTCGATTTTGACTGCAAGTGATTTTTTTCGTATTAACGGCCAGGGGACAAAAAATGTCCTCCAAGCTGCAAAAAATGCCGGTGTCCCAAAAATCGTTCACTTCAGCTCTGCGGGTGTTTTAGGTTTGGTTGAAAAGGGTGAGGTGGCCAACGAAGACTATCCTTTAAATCCCCAAAACAGTTATGACCGCAGCAAACTTGAAGGAGAAAATATCGCCCGTCGCTTTGCCGAAGAGGGAATGGATATCGTCATCGTAAGGCCGGGATGGGTCTATGGGCCGGGCGATCGGCGAACATTCAAACTCCTCAAAGCCATCGCCAAAAAAAGATTCATCCTTGTCACCAAGGGTGAAACATTGCAGACCCCGGTCCACATCGACGACTTGGTGAACGGCGTGTTTCTGTGTGCAGAGAAGGGACAAAGAGGTCATATCTACCACCTTGCGGGGAATGAAGTCCTGCCAGTAAAAGACATCGTCACTGCCATCGCATCGGCGACGGGAACTAAGATACCGCCAATCTCACTTCCCTTATGGCCAGTAAAACTGGCAGCATCAGCCCTAGAAAGATCCTTTGCCCTACTAAAAAGAGAGGCCCCTTTAACCCGGGGCAAGCTGAGCTTTTTCATTCATCCCAAACCGCTTGCCATCCAAAAGGCCAAGAAAGAACTGGGATACGCTCCTAAAATCAGCTTTGCGGAGGGGACTTCGCAAACCGTTGAGTGGTGCAAGGCCTATAACTGGCTTTAAAGCTATTCTTGGACTTTTAAGACATTACTTTTATAACAGTCCATACACCAAGATTTCCCAAGCTCATAGATAGCATCTTTTTCAATAATGCGACTGCAACCAGCACAAACAGGAACTTCTTGCGGGCTAGTTCTTCCGGAATGATCTTTTCCCTGATCTCGATCGAGTGTATCAGGAGATGTCAGTTCTGTGTCCTTTTTCTTTTTTTTCTTTAACACGCGGATCCCCAAATATGCCAAGAACTCCAATAATATATCCATCACCATCGATCTCCTTATTTATCTAACTGTGTCGAATGACACTGTAACCACCTTTTTGCAATCCGCAGAAAGAATATCATTGAAAACAAAGCGTGTCAACTCGAGTACGCATCCAGATTGACTTAAAGGATGGAAGCCTATAATATATCCTCTATTTAATGAATTCCAGTCAATAGTAAGAATAGTCAGAGTCAAAAGACTAATGGACAAAGAAAAAGTCAGTAAATTTTATGATGTCGTTTGGACGGAGTACCTACCGGAATATGAAGCATCGGAAAATCACTGGAAAATTTTCTATTCGGACACCGAGGTTGCCGGACAAAAAATCCTCGATGCCGGATGTGGAACGGGGATATTCAGTATTATTTTTGCCAGAAACGGTGCAGGAAACGTTACCGGGATCGACATCAGCGAGGGCAGTCTCGAGACCGCAAGGAGCTTGAAGGACAAATTCAGTATCGAAACAGTGTTTTTCCAAAAAGAGGACATGCTGAAACTTCCCTTTGCGGATGAGAGTTTTGACATAGTCTGGGCCTGGGGGACAGTCCATCATACGACAGATCCCTTTGGTGCAATCAAAGAACTGATCAGAGTCTTGAAAAAAGAGGGATCTATACTATTAGCGGTCTATACAAAAACAAAAGTCACTTTTCTCCACGAGATCATCCGGAAGACGCTGATCCGGACACCCAGGAAGTCGTGGAAATTCCTATCCAAAGTTCTTGCCGTATTTCTCGCTCCTGTTGTTTTCTTTTTCAAAAAAAGAGAAAAATCCCGGAAGGGCGAAAAACTGGAAGAGCTCATTATGGATTGGTATTTTGTTCCGATCAGACATCACTACTATCCGGAAGAGATCAAGGATTTCCTGGAAGAGAAGGGATTTACCATAGAAAAATTTCTCCCTGCATCCGGTCGATTCGACAGTACATCCAATTTTATATACAAGGCCCGGAAGCATTAGGACGGTGAACGGACGGTATCCATGAAAATCAGATTACACACCAAGATCTTCCTCGGACTCATCCTGGGGATTATTGCTGGACTTGTATTTAGAGAAAAGGTCCTGCTTATCGAACCTGTGGGAACTGTCTTCCTCAACCTGATCACCATGATCGTCGTTCCCCTGGTTTTTGTCTCATTGATGCTGGGAACGGCCAGCCTCGGTGATGTGAAAAAACTGGGCCGCATAGGCGCCAAAACTTCCCTCTATTTTGTCATCACAACGATCATTGCCATCTGTGTGGGCCTCTTCCTAGCCAACACCGTCAAACCCGGCGAGGGTTTACCCGACAATGTCCAAACTCAACTCATGGAAAACTACGAGGCCAGAGCTCAAGATGGGATCAAACGTATGGAAGAAAAACCTTCCATTATCGAGATTCTGGTCAATATCGTGCCCACAAATCCCGTCAAGGCGTTCATCGATGGCAACATGCTTCAGATCATATTTATGGCCATCCTCTTCGGCATTGTGCTCACACTCATCCCGGTGGAGAAATCCGAGTTCCTGGTCAAGATGCTGGATGCGCTCAATGACATCTTCATTCAAGTCGTCCACATCGTAATGAAGGTTGCTCCCTACGGCGTATTTGCCCTCAGTGCAGCGGTTATCGGCCGCTTTGGTGTGGATATCCTTCTGACACTGCTTAAGTATTGCATTGTCGTCATCGGAGGCCTGATCTTTTACGGAATCACTTTCAACAGCTTATCTGTCGGCATCCTCGGACGGACCAATCCCCTCTACTTCTTCAGAGCTGTCAAAGAGGCCATCATCATCGCTTTCAGCACCTCCAGCTCCATGGCCACACTCCCCATTGCCATGGAGAGCGTAGAGCATATCGGCGTCAAACGAGAGTATTCCAGTTTTGTGATTCCCTTGGGATCGACCGTGAACATGGACGGCACGGCGCTCTATCAGGGTGTCTCTGCTGTCTTCATCGCCCAAATATACGGCATCAATTTGGGTTTGACCGGCCAGGTCACGATCGTGCTCATGGCCGTCATGGCTTCTATCGGTGCAGCTGGTGTTCCCATGGCCGGGATCATCGCTCTGGCTTTGGTCCTGAAGCAGTTGGGCATTCCTCTAGAGGGGATCGCCCTTATACTGGGAGTGGAGAGGCTGCTCGATATGGTCCGGACCTGCGTCAACGTCGTGGGAAACATGGCCTGTTCGGTGGTCATCCAGGAACTGGAAGAAAAAACCCACAAGCACAAGGCTTAACAATTTACCTTGAATCAGACGGTGGTCTTTCTGTCTCTGATCTTTTGAGCGGGACTCCCAACTGCAATACAGTACTCTGGAAGAGATTCGGTGACCACTGCTCCTGCCCCTACAACGGTTCCTTTCCCGACATTCGCTCCATCCAGAACGATAACTCCCGCTCCCAGCCACACATCCTCACCGACT
Organism: uncultured Eubacteriales bacterium; assembly: GCA_964640835.1. GTDB lineage: Bacteria > Acidobacteriota > Aminicenantia > Aminicenantales > Aminicenantaceae > WTAW01. The sequence goes on along the minus strand of CAZXJE010000001.1, from coordinate 32,445 downwards.
GCGATCCCTCCTTTGGAATAGGAGGGCTGGAACATGATCGGAACCGATATGTCATCGAATGCATGATTCCCACCGGCCACAAGATAGCATTGCCCTGCCAAAAAACAGTACAAACCCAAACGGATCTCAGTCTCTGAGAGGAGCATACAATTGGCAGATATGTTGCAGTAATCCTCTAGAAAGATAGATCCCTCCTTACAACTCAGAATGGTGTTCCGGCCGATGTAGACATTTGCACCTATTGCAATCCCTTTGTTTTCCTCTCCTTTAGCATCCAGTACCACATTTTCATCGATGAAGGTGTTGTCCCCGATCGAGATCTTTTTCGGATGCCGCACAGTGATGTTCCGTCCAAAGATCACGCCTTTTCCTACCTTCTTGAATAAGCTCGGGTAGAAGAGCTTGCGCAAGAAAAAACCCAGCGCTCCAGGAATCCCTGAAAAGAGCAAGGTCAAACACTCATACTTGAGAAATAAAAAAAATCCTTTCTTCCCTAGAAAAAGAATGGAATACTTCGAAAAAAAAGATCCTTTTTTTTCGATGAGCTCCTTCTGTACACTCCCCCGAAAATCGTCTTTCATCCCACCCTCCTTTTGTCCCTTTTCTGTTCAGCATCTTCTTGGAGAATCATTCTCTGCCTTTTCAGGCCCTAAGACATTTTATCTGTAGGCGGCTCGATGTCAGGTTCAATATCCACATAATCGAGCCATACATTTCCTTGACCCGTGAATAAAAATTTCAGATACAGCCGGCTCTCTTTGCTCTGATAATAGTTAAAGTGATAGTCCTGGTAACCTGCTCCATTTTTAATCATATCTCCCTTCACGATATAGGACGCCACTTGATCGCCCTTTGGCCCATTCAAGAGAGCGATACCGAACAATCTATCGTCCTCTCGTTCGAAATCTTGCGACTTTAACCGCAAAGAAACCGAATAACGCCCGGGCGAGAATGTCTGTTCTGTCGTGTAATAGCCGATTTTTCCTCCATTCTCCAATTTGGGAACATAGAAGGCACTCCCTCTGGAAGCTTCTTCTTCGTATACAGTCTTTCCGAAGAACGCAGGAAGCCATTCTCCCTCTATGGTGTGAGCGGGGCCGGTCAGTTCTTTTGCCTCTTCATTCCACAGATAGACTTCTGACATGCCGTCTTTACCTCGGAAGACAAGTTTTTCTGGGTCTGATTTTATGAACTGAGCGATGTTCTCCTTGATATGGTCCCTGCGAAAGATGGAGGGAGATACGATGATCCAGGCCCTCTTTTTGGGATTCCCATCCAACACTTGTTTCAGACCTTCCAGGCTGTTGATCCACCTGGCACCGGTATAAAAATCCTTCCACCCCTCAGATGTTTCCTCCCATGCATCCCAAGTCCCGGGTCCCCCGGACCACAGCCAATAATCAACGCGTCCTGCATAGATGTACTGAAAGACCACATGGATGGCCACGACCAGATCATCTTCCTGGAGAAAGTGTCGGACGTACTCGCCCGGCCCTCTATGATCGTAATGCTCTTGCCTACCCGACCGATTGATAATATTTGTTTGGATAGGATCACCGTACTGCCTGTTCACAATCTTTTTAACCTCGCCCAATCCAACTCCTTCAGCACTGAAAAAGGCCAGAATCACAAAAAGAATTCCTGCAGCAGCCGAGTGAGCTTTCGTCCTCTTGGTTGAAAAGGGCGTTATTAGAGTCTCGATAAGAATTTGGGAAAATTTAAAGAGGCTTACGGCATACAGAACGACAAAAAGAGGATAGAGCTGATAGAGATACCTCGGTTGGACATGGGTCCGGAAAAATCCAAGGAATAGGAGTGGAAAGATCAAGCACAAATTTAAAAAAAGCCAATTTACATAAAATGTACGCGAACCAGACTGTTCCTTCTTCCCCTCAAGGAACCATGCCCCCAAGAGGGAGAACAACCCAGCAAAAACAATCAGACTCATTAAGGGAAAACTTCGGTAGAACTCATAAAAATAGCTGAGAGAGAAACTGGAGAAAGAATACTGGATCAATCCACGGAAGCTAAGATCGCTTTTAAAGTACACATATCCGACTTTCCAAAAGAAAAACTCATGAATCTGGACAAAAAGATAAAAAACGGTTGTCAGAGCAAAACTCAGTAATATATCCCTGCGAAAGAATCTTTTCACTCCTTTTACAAAGAAAAAGGCAGGAAAACAGAACCAAAGGCCCATGCCCAGCTGGTGCACCAGTGGCGCTATCAAGAAGGAAACCGTGGCTAAAACCTTATATCTCTTTTTCTCTTCGAAAAAACCTCTGTAGAAAAGATAAAGGCCGAGGAAACTCACCAATTGGAGAGAAGCGAAATAAATGTCTGTCCGAGAGTACTCTGCAACCCATACATTTAAAGAAAAGACGACAACAGCTCCCAAACCAATCAACCTGTTAAAGAATCTCTTCCCGAGAAGATAAATAACGGGAAAAAGAGCGATGGTCGAAAAAACACTGATCAACCTGAGATTAAAAACTGAAAATCCAAAAATAATGGAGAAAAGAGCGGACGCATATGCATAAAAAATCGCTTTAAAATAGATGTGACCTGAGGGATAAAGGGGGCAGCCGAATTCAATAATTTTTTGTGTTGCTAGATAATAAAATCCCTCATCCATCCAGAGAGAAAGCACATCCAGAGATTGAACAAGAGTTAGGAATAAAAAGACTGAAAAAAGAGCAATCCCAAGCCATGTCAAAAGATCGGCGTTCTGTTGAACCTTTTTAATTAAAATATTGTTCAACAACCCTCCTTCACCTTGGGCCCAGTCTTATCTTCCCGCTTCCTTATTCGAGGACTGATGGGATTTCATTTCTGCCACGGAATAAATTCGCATTCCGTGTGTAGTGAAATAGATACGAGATATGATTTCTGCCAGTAAGCCGGTCATAATGAACTGAAGTCCCATGATCATCAAGAACACACTGAGAATTAAATTTCCCAGGTTCTCTCTGATCGACCATTCAAAAAAGTAAAACCCAACAGTCAGAATGAGGCCAATGGTGAATCCGGCGCCGCCGAGGATTAGGCCGATAAGGCCAAAGAACTGCAATGGCCGGTCGATAAAACTGATGATAAACTTCACGGTCATCAGGTCAAAGAGAACTCGGCGGATGCGCGAAAGTCCGTAATTCGATTTTCCCTTCTGACGGACCACATTCGTGATCGGGACTTCAGTGATCCTCACTCCTGTCCGGCTGATGAGAGCGGGGATAAAACGGTGAAGCTCCCCGTATAGCCGAAGCCCCTCGAGGACATCCCGTCTGTAGGCCTTAAAAGTCGTCCCAAAATCATGGATATTAACTCTCGAGAGGAGCCTCATAATCCTGTTGGCCACCCAGGAGGGAAATCGCCTCAGAAGAAAATGATCTTTCCGTTCTTTGCGCCATCCCGAGACAATATCAAAGCCCTCTTCCAATGGAGCTAACAACTTGGGGATATCCTTGGGGTCATGCTGCAGGTCCCCATCCATGGTGATGACGACCTCACCTTTGGCATGGTCAAACCCAGCCTGCAGAGCAGCAGTCTGTCCGAAATTTTTGCGCAGTATGATGACCATGACTGTTTCGTCAGAATCGAAGAGACTCATCAATATGTCGTGGGTTCTATCCGTGCTGCCGTCATCGATAAAGATCAACTCGTAAGACACACCCAGCCCTTTAAGCACCCGGGTCAATTGTCCATAAAGCTCTTCGATGTTGTCCTCTTCATTATAAAAGGGGACTACGATTGAAATCTGCAGGTTCTTATCTTTTTCATCCATGGGATCTTTTACCGTTTATAAGTGATTAAAATTTATCAACTGAATCCCCAGATCAGCGATGACTTCAGGCAATTTTTCATCGAGCAGTGCGTTTAACTCTTTCTCTCTGTATTTATTGATGTAATAAGGGCCGATCTGTTTTTCTAACTCTATCATTTCCTGTGTGATAAATCCAGGATGAACCATAATTTCTGTGACACCCTCTTTGGCACCTCGAAGCGCTTTCCGGAGTTTTGTCTCGGTGATCAGGCCACTGTCACACACGCCATAGAAGTTGTCGGGGGAGCGGATCCCCTCTTTGACCATCCTCTTTTTCATAGAAGTCGAGGATAGGGAAATGAAAATCGATTTGAATATCTGTGTCGACCGGGGAGAGACACAGTATTCCTGAATAAATCGAATCTTATCAATCTTGTACTCTTTCGCCAGCTTCAGGACAATCCGGAAGAGAGGCCGGATCAAGTGAATGTGCTTTTCGCTGTCGATGTGACTGGGTTCAAGGCCAACTTCCAACACCTTCTCTACTTGGGCTCTGAACTCTCTTTCGACCTCATCGAAGTTGATCCGTTTCCAGACAATTCGTCGGAGAAGACTCGAAACGCTCGGAATAAATCGAAGCTCCTTCGAAAGAAGGCTCTCCACTTTCTTTGTGGGTGAGACGGGCTGACCCCGGAGTATATTGAGATGCACTCCTACGCCTAACTTGGGATTGGCGCCGGCCAACACCACAGCCTCCTTAAACCCAGGCATGTTGGCCATCAGGGTTGCGCTCGTCAGGATACCCTCTTGATGGGCCTTGATAATCCCCTCGTTCACCCCCTGGACCAGACCGAAATCATCGGCATTAATTATGACTTTCTTCATGATTTTCGAAAAAGCGATAGAGCGTTTGATGCAGCTAATTTCACATCCCGAAAATTCCGAATCTGACGCATCATTTTAAACAAGTAGGAAGGCCTGAGGTAAAATTCCAAGACAGCCTGGCGACGAAGTTGCCAGACTTCTTCTCTTGAAAGAGTCTCCGTCTCGAGAACAGGAAAATCTGAACTGTCAAACACACTCTCTTCGGCACACATCCACCCTTTTTCCAGGGCTTCTCTCCTTAAGGGAGTCCCCAAATCCGGGGTGGCAGTAGAAAAGGATGCGAAGTCAATGTCCAGTTGTTTGGCAAGGTCTATGGTTTTACGGATGGAATCCCTGTCCTCACCCGGTAATCCGAGGATGAAATAGCCTAAAACACGGATCTTGTATGTGTTCAGCATCCGGATGGTCTTTCTGATCTCATCTGTAGTGATCTTCTTCGAGTATTTCTCGAGAATTTCGTCACTGCCGCTTTCTATACCCAAGAACACCGTATGACACCCAGCCTGCTTCATATGTTTGATTTTTTCCTCTGTGAACGATTTGATATCTGCGTTACAACTCCATGTGAAATCAAAATTGTTTTTCACCATTTTGCTGCAAAGCTCGACAACTCTTTTCGCGTTGATCGTGAATGTGGGATCTTGGAACAGAATCTCTTTCACTCCCAAACGTGAAAGAAGTCGAAGCTCTTCGATGACTCCGTCCACATCTCTCGTCCTATAACCATAAGCGCCAGCCGTACAGAATCCACAGCTGTGTGGGCATCCCAATGACGTGACAACGATTGTAAAGGGAAGCCTCCGGGCATGAGGAATCCGGTATTTGTAAAAATCAAAAAGATCATGTCTGGGGACAGGAACGCTGAACTTGAGCGGTGCTTTCGCTTTGCTTTCGATGAAATTACCGTTCTTTCTGTATATAATCTCTTTTAGCGGCGCCTCTCCATCGTTTCTTATATAAGTGAGAATGTCTTGTTCGGTGAAATCCAGAAGCAGTGCATCAACATAATCGTACCGATTCAGGAATTCATGACCGATGAATTTTAAAATTCCAGCACTGGCTATGATTTTAATTCCGGTCTTTGCTTTGACCTTTTGAATCAAACGAAGATCAGACTGAAACGTGGCCGTCCCTGTTGTAAAAATTAGAGCTCGCGCTCCGGAATCCTCAACACACGAAAGAACATCTTCCTCCGACATTCTGTTGATAATGGCGTCGATGACTTGAACGGAAAACTCCTGATCGAGAATCCCACTGAGGTAAATGAGGTCCTGTGGGGGCCAGTAATAATCCGCCTTGGATGAAAAGCTACAGTAATAATCACGGATGTATAGCTTATCACCCGGTGGATTCAATAAAATCACATTGTCCTTGTTCAATACTCCAATCCAAACAGAAATTTGGCTAAAATTATAACACACCTCTCGATACCTGATACACAACTTTGTTTTCCTAACTCCTTGAACTGATAATTGTTCTCATTCGTAAAACTGAATGATAAACAATGCACAGACTTCACTCTAATTATTTTTCCGCTGCATTCATCAATTCTTAGGCCTTAAAGATGTTGGCCTTGTTCTAACCGTTAACCGTTTAGAGTTGAATGTTTACTTGGATACAAAGCAGGGATTGATATTCTATCGCTGTTTAGATACATTAGGGACACCAGAGGTAAACCATGTGTGGCATCTGCGGCATCTACGGATTCAGCGGGCTGGGACCAGAAGCAGAAAACATTACAAAAAAGATGTGCTCTGTGATGGCTCACCGTGGCCCGGATGATGAAGGCTACTATTCCGACAAAAAAGTGTCCCTGGGGATGCGCCGGTTGAGCATCATCGACCTGGTCACAGGGCATCAACCTATTCCCAACGAGGACAAAAGCGTTTGGGTAATCCTCAACGGCGAAATTTACAATTTCCCTGAATTGCGGGAACAGCTCATTGCAAAAGGACATACCTTTTTCACCAAATCAGATACAGAGGTTATTGTCCATCTTTATGAGGAGGAAGGGGAAAATTTTGTATCCCGATTAAATGGCATGTTTGCTATTGCACTCTGGGATAAAAAATCGAACACATTCTATCTCGTCAGAGACAGACTGGGAATCAAGCCCCTCCATTATTGGCAGACGGAAGATAATCTTGTTTTTTCATCCGAAATAAAATCCATTCTTCAGGCTGATTACCAGCGAGAGCTCGATTTCGAAAGCATGTCACAATTTTTCACATTCGAGTATATCCCCGCACCGGAGACAATCTTCAAAGGCATCAAGAAATTGCTCCCAGGCCACATGATTGTGATCTCTAACGAGAAAATCAAAGTGAATTCCTATTGGGACGTGGCGCACTCAAATGCCTCAGAAAACCACGATGGAGAAGAATCCTACCAGGAGAACATTTATCTGAAGCTGAAAGAATCCGTAAAAAGGCGCCTGATTAGTGATGTTCCTTTGGGAGTTTTTCTCAGCGGTGGAATAGACTCCAGTTCCATAACAGCATTGATGAGCGAAGTGGCCGTCTCCAAGATAAAGACCTTCTCTATAGGTTTCAAGGAAGAGAGTTTTAACGAACTGAGGTATGCCAAAATTGTTGCCGACCATTTTCAGACAGATCATACGGAATTTGTTGTGGAGTCGAATCTGGTCAAAGAATTGGTCCCTAGGCTAATCGAATATCTGGATGAACCGCTGGCCGACGCTTCGATAATCCCGACCTACATCATTTCTAACTTAGCCCGTAAATACGTTACAGTTGCCCTGGCGGGCGAGGGAGGAGACGAACTCTTCGCAGGCTATGACACCTACAAGGCCTACCAAGTGGCAAAATTCTACAGAAAAGTGCCGAAGTTCATAAGAAACAGCATCATCAAAAAAATCGCTCCGCTTCTTCCCGCTTCCGGGAAAAGGTTGAGTTTTGAATTCAAAGCGAAAAAATTCATATCAGGGATCGACTATCCCCCAGAGATATCCAATTTTATCTGGTGGGGAGCCTACAGTCCGTCAGAGGGGAAAGAATTGTTCTCTCCAGACATCTATGAAAAAACCAAGGAAGACCTATTCGCACCCATCACATTTCATCTCAACAATTGCTCTGCTGATGACACCGTCAGCAGGTTGGGATATTTGGATATGAAACTCTATCTTCAGGATGACCTTTTGGTGAAATCAGATAGGATGAGCATGGCCAATTCTCTTGAGATTCGTGTGCCATTCCTGGACCACACATTCGTTGAATACGCCGCATCCATCCCAAGTTCTCTTAAACTGAAAAGACTTGAGACCAAACATATTCTGAAAAAAGCGATGGCCCCAATCCTTCCTCCAGAAATTTTGACCCGGAAAAAGATTGGCTTCGACATTCCTTTAGGTGTCTGGATCAGGAATGAATTGAAGGATTTCGTCACGGATATCCTCTCTCCAGCGAACTTGAATCATCACGGATTTTTCAATCATGCTTACATCGAAAAGCTCCTGAAGGAACACTTCCACGGTGAACACAATCACCGGCAATTGTTGTGGCCACTGATTATTTTCCAGTTTTGGTATGATCACTACATGGAATAAAGCATCAAAAAAGAAGAATCGTTTAGATAGAAGAGGGAATGTTGTTTTTATACGGGATTTGTGGCATAAATAAGAATCAAATTATGCCCAGAGGATAATGCATTGATTCAATCAGACTGTTTGTATTTCAAGGGAGATAAACCCTGTAAATTCAAGATTCTCTGTGATGAGTGCCCCCATTACAAACCTTTTCCACAGAAAATTCTGATCATCAAATGCCGGGCGCAGGGGGATGTTTTAAGGACTACAGCCATACTGCACGGTGTAAAGAGGAAATACCCCCAAAGCCATATCTCCTGGCTGGTCGATGAAGATAGCTACGAGCTTCTTGACAACAATCCTTTTATCGATAAAGTCCTAACCTACAGACTTGAAGATCTGGCGCCTCTTATGGTCGAGGAGTTTGATGTTCTGATCTCCCTGGATAAAGAGCCTCCGTCAACTTCAATTGCCACCCTTGTGAAGTCCCCCCACAAATTTGGGTTCGGGATGAATAACTGCGGCAACCTTATCCCATTCAACAAAGAGGCAGAATATGCCTGCCAACTGGGTATTGACGATGGCCTTAAGTTCAGACAAAATACGCTGACCTACCAAGAGATCGTGGCCAAAACTGCAGAGATTGAGTACAAGAGAGATCCCTATGTCTTCCAACTGGAAAAAGAAAGCAAAAAAAGGGCTAAGGCCTTCTTCAAAACAAACAACATCTCTGAAGACACTCTGGCCATCGGCTTGAACACGGGTGCTGGTATCAAATTCGAAACAAAACAGTGGCCAGCCGAGAAATATTTAAAACTCATCGAAATTACGAGTGAGAAGCTCGAGGCGAATATATTCTTGCTAGGCGGCAAAAGAGAAACCGAATTGAACAGCTCTCTTGAACAGAATTCAAAACACAAAGTCTACAACACGGGGAACGACAATTCACTCGTCGAATTCGCCGGTTTTATCTCCATGATGGATATCGTCGTCAGTTCAGATACACTGGGAATGCATCTGGCCATTGCACAGGAGAAAAAGGTTGTTGCTCTCTTTGGGCCGACCTGTCCCCAAGAGATCGATCTTTACGGTCTGGGGATCAAACTTTATGCAGAAGTGGACTGTTCCCCATGTTACAAACAGACGTGTGACGACATGAAGTGTATGGATGAAATCACTCCCGAACAGGTTTTTGACGAAATCCAAAAACTGGCTTGACTGTCTAATGAACGACCCGCAAAAAAGAAAAGCTGTCGTCATGATCCCCACCTTCAACGAGCGGGAAAACATCGTAGATCTTATCAAAGAGATCTTGGCGTTAAATGTGGAAGTGGACCTATCCGTGTTGGTCGCGGATGACAACTCGCCCGATGGGACGGGCAAGCTCGTCCAACAAATGGCAGAGGAGAATAACAGAATCCACGCCCTCATCAGGACAAAGCGCAGAGGAAGAGGCGCAGGTGGTATCGATGGGTTCAAAGAAGCACTCAAGCTCTCTCCTGATTTTATCGTGGAAATGGATGGAGATTTCTCCCATCAGCCTAAGTTTATTCCCAAACTCCTTCAAGCCTGTAAGGATTGCGACCTCGTTATCGGCTCAAGGTTTGTCAAAGGCGGGAAGGACCAAGACAGAAATCTGGTGAGGAGGATTATAACGTTCCTTGTGAGAAGTTTTATCCGACGCAAATTCGGCATCTCTGTACGGGACGTATCCTCAGGATTCAGGTGTTTTAAAAGAAAGGTTCTCGATGAAATTGACCTGGATGATCTCATCTCAGTAAATCCCTCTATCGTTCTTGAAATCCTGTATAAAGCCCACCTCCTGGAATTCACGATGAAGGAGATTCCTATCGAATTTGTCGACAGGAGAAAAGGAGAGACCAAACTGAATTTCCTGATCCTTCTCGAAACTCTGATCATGGCGTTACTATTCAAAAAACGCTATACGAAAACTAACGTCAAGCGATCCGTCTAACTGCCCACAACCCATTTAAGCAGGCAGGCAACCTGTATCCCAGATATCGTTTCAGATTTCAACCAAAATCCTTCTTGACATAAGGAGTGAGATAAGGGCTAGACCAAAGACGACCAACCACTGTATACCCTGGTCATCAGGGATGAATACACTCGGCCATGTGGAATCCTTTATCGCAAGCTCAGCGATGAGTTGCTCAAAGTTGAGATCTTTGTTACGCTATTAGCGAATAGTATGTCCACAAAGTGTTGACGATGAAAATATTTTGAATATTAAACTCACAGTTCATTGAAATGCAAGCCGCCAGTCTCGGAGTCTTTTAAGGTCACAAATTTCACTTTGCTGAAGGCAGGCTGATGTTGAGGAGGGCAATGGGGACGAAACACATCATACAAGTCAAAACACTAAAAATTTCCATAATCATTGCTCTCATTATCCAGCTTTCGGCTTGCTCCAGTCATAAAGAGGAGACGTTTACTCTCTACCGATTCATCGATCGCTTAGAAGAGAAAAACATCGTTGCTTCACCTTTTATGGACTTGACAAAAAGGCTGATCAGAATCAAGCAGCAATGGTCGGGCACCGAATTCGAACAACTTCTTTTAAACAAGAGAAAATATTATGCGATATGCACCCAATCGCCGGTGATGGCGTGGGAGACAAAACAAGCCCCAGCTGTCATAAAGATCGATTCTGAGGGAAAGGAAATTCCTTTCGAAAACGCTGTAGAATCTGATGTTTCCAGTTGGACTTTCCTCAAAGGAGAGCATGAATTTGATGATTTCAAGGAAATCAATGAAAATCGAGATATTTTTGTTTTGGACGAGAGGAAATTGCTTGAGAAACAGATCCTTTTGCCAGAAGGGGACTTCATACTACAAATCTGGGCGGAAGGAAAAAGTCAATCATTGATACAACCTAAACTCAGAGTTGAGTTAAACAACCAACCCATAGGCACGATATCCATCGGGTCTTACGATTGTTACAAAATGACCGGACAAGCTCAGTTCGGAATGAATAAAATTTCTCTTTTCATCGAAAACGGAGAAAGAACCACCGGCAAGCTTGAAAATGGAGTCCTTATTGATAGAATTTCAGTCAAGTCTTTGAAGGATATCATCCTCATTTCCGTACCACAAGATAAAAAATCTTTTCTAACAGTCGATTATTCAGCAGAATATATTGCTGAGCCTGAAGACAAATCTTCCTCTTTCCTTGCAAGAATGAGTCATATGTCACCACTTCATGACATGTCCATAAAGGATAATCCATTCAATCTTAAAAAAAAACTTGTTGTCATGGGTTTTGCAAAAAATCTATCACATCGAATCCTGGATGATGCCATAAACGTTCTCCTTGCCCCCCCGCATTCGCAGTTCGAGTACGAATTGAAACTTCCCCAGGCATGTGTATTGGAATTTGGATATGGAATATTCAGCCCGTTTTGGAAAGATCCAGAAGCAGAAGTCAGTTTCAGCGTCGTGATCCAAGAAGGGCAAAATGAAGAAACCCTCTTCTCGGAAAATTTGGCTCCGTACAAAAAAAAGTTTTTCAATGAAGCTTTCAAGGAGAAAATTGATCTTTCTCGCTATGTCAACAAAAATGTGATCATTAAATTTATCACCATCTCTGCATCCGGCTCTCACAACCACCAACCAACAAAGGCCTCTGTCCCAGACGACATGGAGTTTGCCTATTGGGAGAATCCCATCATCTATCGCAAATTTTTATCAAATTCCCAGGAGCGCATACAACCTAACATCATACTGATTTCTCTGGACACATTAAGAGCTGATCATCTGAAATGTTATGGTTATAGTAGGGAGACAAGCCCTCATATGGATCAGTTGGGAGCAGAGGGTGCCATATTCACAAATGCTTTCAGCAGCACCTCGTGGACACTTCCCGCCCACATTTCCATGTTGACATCTCTCGATAACAGACATCATGGAGTTGACAAAACAAATCCCTATCTTGATAGCTCTATCGTTACTCTTGCTGATATGTTAAGAAAAGAAGAATACTTCACGTGTGCAATGACAGGAGGAGCGCTGGTTGGTCAGAGGTTCGGATTCTCCAAGGGTTTCGATTTCTACAGAGAATTCATGCGATCCCGCCACAAACCAAATTCAGCAAAAATTCTCTATCATCATGTCAACCAATGGCTTAATGCAAACAAAGATAAAAGATTTTTTCTCTTCCTCCACACCTATCAAACGCATGCACCCTATATCTGTCCGTCTCCTTTCAACTCTTTCTTTTTCAGCGATCAAAAAATGCCCTGGACAGAGGGAGATATAGAGGAGATCCTCCTCGGATCAAGCCCTCAAAGTAAAGTCCCCTTCAATACATTATCTCCTTTAGAGAGAGAAAACATTGTGGCACTTTACGACGGAGAGATAAGGTTCACCGACGAAATTTTGATCAAACCTCTTATCGAGAAATTAAAAAAACTCCAACTCTATGAAAACACAATGATTATCTTGACCTCCGACCACGGGGAAGAATTCTTCGATCATAAGGCCTGGCTTCATGGTCACTCTCTTTACAACGAACTCCTTCGCATTCCACTGATCATCAAATTTCCCCAATCCAAATATAAGAATACACGACTTAACAATACTGTCAGCATAGTTGATATCATGCCCACAATACTAGATGAAATAGATGTCGATCTTTCTGGGTATGATTTTGACGGTGTAAGCTTAGTCAATTATCTTAGAAATGGCAAAAAAGAGGAGCAAATGCTTATCGCAGATGTGGACTCTAATAATCCCGATATTTTGCCTGTAAAAATCGCTCTTTTCCAGAACGGCTACAAACTGATAATGAACAATGATTTCGGCAGTCCTCCCGAATTTTATCTCCCCGTCCCACCGCCTATTGCAAAGTTCGAACTCTATGACATGAAAAAGGATCCAACCGAGATGCATAATCTTTTTGACCAGAAAGGTGCAATCATCAGAGATTTGATAAGCAAAATTCCTGAGGTTTATCAAGCGAAGTCAAAACAAAAAAGAAAATCCAGGGATAAAGATTTTGAAGAAACGATGAGAGCTCTCGGTTACATCCGATAACTTTCAAAATTCAGACTTTTCTTATGTTATGCGTAAATCGTAAGGCATATGGCTTTGATTTAATTGAATTGCTTGACCTTTGACACCTGAAGCTTCACGATTAATATTTTCTGTTAAAATTGCTCAAGAACTGGGCGAAAGGCACAATTGAGATTTATTTAATATAACCTAATGCACGAAGCTCTTCCAACGTTTTCTTATCCAGAGCCTCGTCTTTTTTTCCTCTGATCTTAATGGTTTTGTCTTCATAACTTTTTATAAATCGGATCGGTCTTTCCTTTAAAAATTTCTTGTCGAAGACTTCGGTCAACACTTTTCCATCCATGTCTTCTGCAACTGGCAGGTCAAACAGATAAAGAACTGTGGGCATGATATCATAAATATGAGCGTCTTGAATCTGATGTCCTTTCTTTATTTGAGGACCTTTAATCAAGATTATTCCATGAGGAATCTCTGGCAAATTTGTATGCCCATAGCCCCCCTTGTTATACCCAAAACCATGGTCAGAAACGACTATCACTGTGCTTTGAGGCCCTAACCGTTCAAGAAATTTCCCCAATACTCTATCAGAGTAGGAATAGACCGGCTCCATAACACGACTGAAATCCCGGTGGATTTGTGCCAGGGTAGCGGGTGTCACCTTTCCTTTCTTTTCTTCCTCAACGCCCTTAGCCAGCAGCTCAGGTGCAATATACGCACATGCGAAATGACTGACTACATCAATCAGACGGAAATATGACAGAAACAAATCCACAGGGAACCTCTGGTAAAGATACAGACTGGTCAAATCAATGGTCTTATCTTGGAGGACAAAATTGTCATAATTTTGGACAAGCTTGGATTCGCCTCCGTATCCAGAATGGCGGTCTTTGAAGTTAGGCAAATTCTCCTCTTCGATTACGGTTTGGAATTCCTTCCGATTAAATCGGGCAAATTCGAGTTTCCCTAAAAGGTTCCTTGGGTAGGTCACAGAGACCTTCGAAAAATCCCTACGGCCAAAATGCCTGAATTCTTCGGATATCATGTACCCATTAACCTCTTCAGGAGGAAAAGTGATAAACCAGTTAATTACGCCCACTTTCCATCCCAACTCTCCGATAATGTTCCAAACAGCTTTAACCCTTCTCTCGCTCTGCCGATAGGGAACTTCAATATTGTTATTATTGATGTAGGTCCAATCGACGACTCCATGCTTCACCATCGACTTTCCCGTAGCAATAGAGGTCCAGATGACAGATGATTTCACAGGCCTGACCGTCTCCAGTGTGCCGGAGCCTCCCTTATCTTTCAAATGCTTGATATTGGGAAGAAATCCCTCCTCTAAGAGCGGATCAATCAGATTCCATCCCGCTCCGTCTATACCGATAATGACAACATGAGGGGAGTCCAAGGAAGTTTCTTCTTTTTTTAAAACAAAAAAGTAGCCCGCTACAATAACAGAAATTAGGATGACTAACACAATGGGAAGAGTTGTTTTTTGGTTCATTATTAAACTATAAATAAATACTGATTTATTGTCAACAATACCTCGGATGGGTATTCGACTATTAAAAACATGCCGCTTCAACTAGATCTAAATTTTATCTGTACCAATCCGGAAACAGATCCCCCCCAGGAGTATCCAAAAAAAGAGTGATAGTCCCGGTTTTCACTTCCAGCAGGTAAAGAGCCCAGTCTCCTTTCAATTTCTTGTGTTTGAGTGTTGAACTGAACATGATAAACTTATCATCAGGAGACCAGCAGGGAAAATAGTCAAGGGTTTCATCCCTCTGGGTCATCTTGGTCTTTTCGCTTCCGCCGGGATTCATGAGCCATATATCTCCTTTCCCGCCCCCAACTCCCGAGATAAAGGCGATTTTTTTTCCATCATGGGAAAAATGCGGGCGGCAACTAATCCCTCCACTGGAAGTTAAAAAGGAAAGCTCCTCAGTCTGGAGATGATAGACAGCTACCTCCCAGCCGATTGTGCGCTTGGCGGTGATGCCCACCAAGGGCTCGACCGGAGAAAAATCAGTAATCGCGGCTCTGCCGTTCAATTCCGGAACAAACTCCTCAATAACCTTTGACTGGACATCCACCATTTCCATCCTGCATCTCTTGAAGACTCCGGGCCTACGTTCGATCGTGTAAACAATTCTCTTCCCGTCCGGATGCCAAATAATACCTGAGTGGCCGATAGGATTACGCACATGTGTTGTGAGTTGGATCAGATCTGTGCCGTCTGCATTCATCATAAAAATTTCGTACTTTCCCCCCGGATTGGCCGTGAATCCAATCTTTTTCCCATCCGGAGACCATTTCGGATTCTCGTCGTTCCATTTGTTGTCCGTCAGCTTCTTCAATTCGTTCTTATTCAAGAGGTAGATTTCACGGTCGCCATCCATATCCGATTGGAAGACAATTTCTCCCATAAATTCTATCTCAGGCACATAGTCCTGAAGTCCGGCCAGATCCTGCTCCATTGGCGGACTGTCTTTCTGCGATTGGCAAAACACAAGCAAAACAGAATACAAACAAATCAATATGAATAAAAATTTTCTTTTCATCTTCATCCTTGTTGCTATTTTAAATAATGCCCCAGCGGCTTTCAACTGGACAAGGAACTTAATCCCAGGCAGAATTACCAGTGGTGTCAGCCAGACCAGCCCGAGTGATGTCTCCTCTGTGTTACACTAACCAAATCCTGCCCGTTCTAATGAAGGCTTTCAAGAGAAAAAATTACTTGTGCCAATCCGGAAACAGATCCCCTCCAGGAGTGTCCAGCAAAAGAGTGGTTTTTTTGTCATCTACCTTGGTTAGAAAAAGGGCCCAGTCCCCTTTCAATTTTTTCTTATAGCTGAGCGTTGAGCTGAATACGACGAACATGTCATCAGGCGACCAAGCGGGAAAATAATCATGGTACTCATCCCTATGGGTCAATCTGGTTTTTTCGCTTCCATCCGGATTCATTAACCAGATATCTCCTTTCCCGTCTGCTTCTGCTGAGACAAATGCGATCTTTTTCCCATCCCAGGAAAAATGCGGGCGACAGCTTTTTCCTCCCTCTGTAAGAAAGGAGAGCTCTTTAGTCTGGAGATGATAGACAGCGACTTCCCAGCCAATTGTACCCTTGGACGTAACGCCTACCAATGGCTCGATCGGCGAAAAATCAGGAATCGCGGTTTTCCCCTTTAACTCAGGAGCAAATTCCTCAATGATCTTCGAGTGGATATCCACCATTTCCATTCTGTGGCTCTTCCGGATCCCCCGCCTGCGTTCGATCGAATAAGCAATCCTCTTCCCATCCGGATGCCAGTTATGCCCTGTATGGCCGATGGGATTCCGCACATGTGTTGTGAGTTGAGTCAGATCTGTGCCGTCTGCATTCATCACAAAAATTTCGTACTTCCCCCCTGGATTGGCCGTGAATCCTATCTTTTCCCCATCTGGCGACCATTTCGGGTTTTCATCATTCCATTCATTATCCGTCAGCTTTTTCAAACCTTTCTTAGTCAAGAGGTAAATCTCATGGTCTCCATCCATATCCGATTGGAAGATAATTTTTCCTCTGAATTCCACCTCGGGAACATAGTCCTGAAATCCTGCTATATTCTGCTCTGGAGGCGGATTGTTATTCTGTGATTGGCAAAACACAAGTAAAACAGAATACAAACAAATCAATACGAATAATAGTCTCTTTATCATCTCGATCCTCGTAGCTATTGTAATCAATGCACCAGCGGGTTTCAACTTGACAAAGGTGAAGATCCTTCTCTTTTGTGCAAACAAGGCGTCGGCAAGTTCGACAATCTCAATCATACAGCCAGAATTGGTTCTCCTCTGGCGTCGATTTCGAATCCCATAGCATTGGCCAGCTAGCTGCAGACAAAGGGAAAAAACGAAGGCGTGCTAGGAGAGAGTAGAGGTCCCCAAACAGAATAGAGAAAGGGAGGCGCGTGTGGGGATGAAGAGGGAAGAGATTCATTAGCCTGAAAAGTTAGTTGCGCCTGCTGAGGATATCCTCGAGATTTAATCTCTTTTCCTCGAAGTACGTCTCTATGACTTTTTTTCCCACTACATCGAGTTTCGGCTTGATGGATTTGATCACCTTTTCGGGAGTGACATCCTCCTTGACATTGAAGAAGTTTCTTTTCCAGTGCACGATGTAACCAGATAAACAGATGGGCTGCACTCTGCTGTAAAAATCACGGTCGAACACGTCTAAGAGGGATTTTTTCTTCCTGTCCATGCTGTTGAAGTCGATTTTGGCTCCAAGCTTCACGAGTTCATCCCTCCGCTCTTGCCGGGTGTTCAAGTCGTAGAGGACAGGAAGATAATGGACATTGTATTCCTTCGCGAAATTCTTAACAGACTCTAAGAACTCCGGATAGTTGTCGGCCGTCACAAGGAGTTTTTCTCCGTCGGGAGCCTGCTCCCAGTTGGCGCCGTCCGTAAATTCAGAGATCTCATTTTCAAGGGCGTAAATGATGCTACCGATTGCCATAGACGCCCGACATGGGACACACCAGGCAACTTCGTTTCCATAATTCTTACTTGTCTCCTTAAAGCTTTTTACGGCCATCTCTTTAAAAATATCTCTAATATTGATGATCTCATACACGAACCTGTCCTCTCCATGCAACTTTTTTAATAGATCGACATTG
Source organism: uncultured Eubacteriales bacterium (assembly GCA_964640835.1). Classification (GTDB taxonomy): domain Bacteria; phylum Acidobacteriota; class Aminicenantia; order Aminicenantales; family Aminicenantaceae; genus WTAW01. Next base: position 14,561 of record CAZXJE010000001.1, on the reverse strand, counting down.
GTCCGGTTGGTCTTCAGACCAAAATGCATATAACCTTTATTGAAGGTGAGAAGGTGTACCCTTTCGTATTCCTTTATCAGAAAATGAGCGGCATAGAGAGAGTCAATTCCTCCAGAAAACTCTACGATAATTTCTTTTTTCATTGTTGTCTCCAGAAAAAACAGTATAGCAGATTTTTTGTCGAAAAAATGTTTTTAGATTCCCAGAGCTCTTGCACCCTGGACTAAGCTGAAGAGAGAAAATATAAGAATAGCCAGAACGATCAGGTTGAAATATCTATAGACGGCTCCGGCTAACAGCGTGGAACGCCGCATCATCTTTCCGCTGATCTTGCAGCGAAGGCTGGAATCGAAGAGAAAAGGCTGGCCTAGAATTTTGGTCTTTAGGCCTCTGAGAAGCTCTTGGAGCAAATCCCAAACTCTGTCTCTTTTCTCAGTCAGTCTACGAGAGAATAAGCCACCCAAAGAAAGGAAAAGAATGATCGAGCCACCAAAGATAATGCTCAGAAGAAAAAGGAAAACAGGCAGGATCATGAGTTGTTTTTTTTGTTTTTTAAGTGCACAGCAGGCCATTTTTGCTTTTACTCTCCATTAGTGCCTGAAGAATTTCAGAATGTTATTTAAAGATTTTGTCATTACATCGATTTCATCAAAAGTGTTGTAGGCGCTGAAGGAAATTCTCAGCGATTCGGGAAGCTTCCGGCTGTTATACCAGGAATGGACACAATGTTTCCCAAAGCGAGTCATGATATTTTCCGATTCGTTCAGGATGCGGGACACATCTCCAGCACTGATCCCGTCCATCAGGAGGTTTGTAACACCAGAACGAAGCTTTGGATTTTCCGGACCGAGAAACCTCACGCCATCAATCTCGGAAAGTTGTGACGAAGCGTAGGAATTCAGTTCAAGCATGTGTGCATAGATATTCTTCTGTCCAATGTCTCTGATGTAGTCGATTGTTGCGCCAGCGCCGATAATTCCAGCGTAATTCTGGAGTCCAGCCTCAAACTTATCTGGGAGTTGAGCAACAGTAGCGCCGGTGTAGGTCGTGTCCTCGACTGTCTCCCCACCAGTCAGAAACTGAGGAAGCTGGTTCAGAAGCTTCTTTTTACCATACAGGATACCCAATCCCGTTGGCCCCCACATTTTGTGGATGGAGGCGACCAAAAAATCAATATCCATCTTTTGAACATCAAAGGGTTGGTAAAGGCTGCTTTGGGCAGCGTCAATACAGACGAGGGCGCCATGTTTGTGGGCGTGTTGGATAATTTCTTCCAGGGGAAAAGACACTCCAGTCAAGTTCGAAGTGGCAAGCACTGTGACTAACCTCACCTTGGAGGACATAGTCTCCTTGTATTTCTCTAGGTTGAATGTGGTATCTTCGTTGGTCGGTATAATGACTCGGCTAATATCCTTTTTCCGCTCCATTATCTGCCAGGGCCTCAGGTTGGAATTATGCTCGATATCAGAGGAAACAATGATATCGGCCGGTTTGAAATCGATGGTGTTGGCGAGGAGGTTGAGGGCTTCGGTACTGTTGCGGACAAAAATGATTTCTTCCTTGGATGAAGCATTGAAAAATCTCTGGACTTTTCGCCGGGATTCTCCGATTTTCTTCGTAGTTTCTACGCCAAAAAGATGGTTCGTTCTGCCGTGACATCCTGGGAAATTATGGTAGTAGTCGATGATGGCATCCGTGACCTGCCTTGGCTTCAAGGTCATACAGGCGTTATCGAAATAGATAATGGGCTTATTATTATGAAGCTTCTGCAGCGACGGAAAATCCATCCTCAATTGGTTGACATCAAACGGCATGGCGGCCCTTCTTTCTGTTGATTTTGACTTTTGGTGAACATAGAGTTGCTCTTTCAGGGGATACTTTCTTTTTCTTTTATTATATTTCCTATATATTATATAAAATCGATGGCTCTTGTCAAGGATAAGGATAATCCCCAAAACGAAGGGATGAAATTGAAAGTAGGATTGCCTACAGGATCAGCCTTGTCCTTGTGAGTCATGTTTCCTCTATATATTACGCAGCAAAACCTATACAATAAGGAAGAGATTTACTGTTTCTCACTCGGATCTGTGGCATTTTTAATAACATGACATCAAGAAAGAAAAAAGCTTTAGGCCAACATTTTCTGAAAAATCCTTATGTATTGAGGAAAATCATCGACTGCATCTCTCCCCAAGGTCAGGATTTCATTATCGAAATCGGCGCAGGGAAAGGCGCTTTGACTTTCCCGCTTACCGAAAGGGCAGGCAAGGTTGTGGCCATCGAAAGGGACAGGGAGCTCGCTTCTTTCATAAGGGAAAAAAACATCCCGAATCTCCTCATTCTTGAGGAAAATGTACTTTATGTTAATTTCAGAGAACTCATCAAAAAAGAAAATTCATCTCAGGGAATTGTGAAAATTGTGGGGAATCTTCCATACTCCATATCTTCACCCATTTTGTTCAAAATCTATGAATATAAAAATCTCTTTTCGGTTTGTATTTTCCTCCTTCAAAAAGAAGTTGCGGAGAGAATTTGCTCTTTGCCGGGATCTAAGAAATTCGCTCCAATTACGATCCTTTTCCAGAATGTTTTCGAGACACAAATCTGCACGCAAGTCGGCCCCAATTCTTTCACTCCACCACCAAAGGTGAGATCAACTCTGATTTCTCTTAAGAAAAGAGAAAAACCGCTTTATCCTCTTAAGGACGAGCGAGAGTTCCACCGTTTCTTGAAGATTTCATTCCAGAGCAGAAGAAAAACTCTATTCAATAACCTTACCCTGGGTGGGCACAGCCGCGCCCGTTTGGATGGTGTTTTTCAAAGTCTTGAATTGGAAAAAATGATCAGGCCAGAACAGGTGGACATAAACCGTTTCCGATCTCTATTTGAAACATTAAAGGCATCTTCACCCTCTATTGATTGATTCCTGCAATAATGCTATAAGAATCCTGTTATCATGATCAACTTGCACTATTATCACAGACTATTGGGACTGTTCCTGAGCTACAAGAGAAAAAAGGTCGAGTTGAAGCAGATGCCAGTGCGTTTGTGGATAGAACCAACAAATCATTGTAACCTGAAATGTGTGATGTGTCCGAACAAGGATTTAAAAAAAGAAGACAAAGGATTCATGGAACTTGATCTCTTTAAAAAAGTCATTGACGAGGTATCCGAATTCGCCTTTGATGTTCATCTTCTCCATAGAGGAGAATCGCTCATCCATCCAGATTTTTTCAAAATGGCCAAATATGCCCATGATAAAAATCTGATCGTCAAGTTCCATACTAACGGGACACTACTGGATGAGGAAAAAGCATATAAGCTCATTGAATCCGGAATTACTCAATTCTCGTTTTCCTTCGATGGATATGATAAAGACACCTACGAGAACATCCGGGTCAATGGGGATTTCGATAAGACTGTAGGCAATATTTTGCAATTTTTAAAGATCAAGAAAAAACTAAAAAGTAAAAGGCCCTATACAATTTTAGAGTTGATTAATTTTCCTGACCGCAGGATCAAATCCAACAAGACCCAAAGGAAAGATTTTCTCAACAGATTCAAAGGACTTCCGCTAAACAGGTTGGAAATCAAAGAATTTCACAACTGGGGAGGGGATGTGCAAAGCAAAAGAAACCAGAAAAATTACGCCCCCTGCACTTTTCTCTGGCATGCGCTGATTATTTTCTGGGATGGATCTGTCCTGCCCTGCACACAGGATTTTTTCGGCTATTACAGCTTAGGAAACGTCCGGGATAGCTCCATCAAGGAAATCTGGAATAATAAAAAAATGCTTCAGCTCCGGGAAAAAGCGCTCCATCAGGATATCGGGGACCTCAAGACATGTAGCCAGTGTGACCGAATCTGGAGGAGTAAATTCCTTGGCATTCCCAAAGAGTACCTCTGGAAATTTATCACGAAGAAAATGCCCTGATTCTTTGCCTTAAGCTCTCTCTTGTTTTTCCACAAAAACAGTCACTGTGAAGCACATTATGTCTGGCCGTATTGCTGGCAAAAGATTTAAAGACAATGAAGGGTCATCAGCTTTGCTCACTTTGCAATTCCTGATTTCTCATGTATAATAGGTCGTTATTTCAACCAATAGCTAAGGAGTTAATATGAAAAAAACTGGAACTTTATTCATATTTCTAATCTGTCTTTCTTTGGCTATTTCCTCAGGGACAGACGGATCCCTTGAGAAACAATCCGCGACATATCATTCTTATGCAAAAGCAAATGATTCAGAATGGACAGAAGCTGTCGCTATCTCTCAAGGCGATTTTGACTGTGCCTTCCCCAAGGTCACTGCTGACGATTCGGGTTTTGCTTACGCAATTTGGAAGCAAGAAGAAGGACGAATGATGCGCTTCACGACAAACGAGACCGGAGAGTGGGCAACTCCAGAGAATATCACAAAATCTGAAGTACGGCTTAAAGAAGGCGCTTGGCCCGAGCTCACTCTTGATACAAAAGGAAATGTATTCATTGTTTATACAGCTGTTACAGATGGGAATTATGAAATTGTGTGTAAACGGCGGAAGGGACAAACCTGGGACCCCCATGAAAATGTCTCAAAGACACAAGCAGCAGGCTCCGTATCTGCGACTCCTATGGTTGACGTAAGGAATAATGACTATTTCGTGCACTGGCAGGATGATATCGACAGGCCAGATGAAGGATCAGTGTTCTGGAGAACATATGTCCGTTACAAAGAAGGGGGAGAAGGCAATAGATGGACAGGGGCAGGCGCCGTGGGAGACGCATCCGGGCGAGACTACGGACCTGAGGCGACAATGGACATCAACGGGAAGATGTATGCCGTTTGGGGAAGCCGTCATGGTGGTGTCTCTAATGTATATTTTGTTGAAAATAAAACTCCAAAAGTAAATGCAACGTGGACAAATGTATTGAACTTATCCGGACCCACGGGAACTAAAGATGCAGAGCCTCAGATTGCCTGTGACAATGAGGGAAATGTCTATGTCGTTTGGATGCAAACACAAGGAGGGAATTGGGAGGTTTTCTTCAGGAAACGAATAAACGGAGTCTGGCAAAATATTGAAAATATTTCCAATACATCAGGAGTTTCAGAGCTGCCCACGATCGCAGCAGATAGAGTCACTGGGAAAGTGTATGTCGCTTGGCATGACAACACTCCTGGAAATTGGGAAATTATGTTCAGAGAATTTGACGGGAATGAATGGAAGGACATCCAGAATGTCACTAAAACCGGTTCCACATCTGCCCGGGCTGATCTCTTTTGTGACAGTGGCGGTGGAATCCACCTCGTCTATTTGGAGCGTATCGGCCATTGGAGCGTCCATTATAAGATGAGAGAAGGGGTATATGATTTTCCCATATATTCTCCTCTTAATCTGGAATTGATAACGCATTTAAATGCTTCAACTTTAAAGAAAATTAACTCTCTGACGTGGGATGAGAATCCGGATAATGAACGGCATGCAGAATTTCAGCACATAATCTACCGAAAAGAACATGGGCAGGCAGACAGCCAGTTCGAATCCATCGCTACGGTTCCTCATACTACGCTCAGTTACAAGGATATGGGTTTACCAACCGACAAAAAATATTTCTATCGATTGACCTGCCTCTCTAAATGGGATGAAGAGAGCGAAGAGGCGTCAAATGCCGTGACAGAAAACTGGATTTGGCCGGCGCTTGATCCCCTGCTCGGAACCAATTACAACAGATTTCTCTTCTATCAAGAAAAAATCAACTCGATCACTTGGTCATCCAATCCCTTGAATGATGCGATTACAGTCGGCAGTTATGACATCTACCGCAAATTAGCGTCACAGCCAGATTCAGAGTATATATTAATTTCTTCTGTTGGAGCAGATGTTTTTCTGTACCGAGACAGTGGTCTTGCTTTAGATGAAAGCTTCAGCTACTTCATAGTTATTGTGGATGTGGATGGCATCGAAAGTGCACCGAGTGAAGCTGTCAGCGAGGAATAAATCCCTTCTCTAAATAGAATCGAAAAGTACAGCCGATAATAACCAGGGGAATAAAATCACTTTATCTCTCCATATTGGGGCACAGCGATTTCAATCACTGTGGGCCCACCAGCATTTGCTGGATATTGATTATCATAATAAGAGTCATACCCCACAAAAACTCTGAAGTCCTTCGGGAGCAAAGAAAATCTGAGTGATTTACGGCTAAACGCTCTTCTTTTTGCCTCATAAGAGCCGACTCTGCCTTCAAAAATAGACATTTTCTTGAATTCATTTCCATCCACATCTGTAATTTGAACAAATGGATTGAGTACAAAATCATCACCTATGCGAAGCTCCCCCCCAAAAACAGTGCTGAAGAGATTCCAAACGGATGAGTCTTTCGAAAGAGTGACAACCTGGAAATAATCATCTCCTCTTGTGTTGGGAAAGCAGGTGTAAAGGAAAATGAATTTCAAGCTTTTCCTCTTCACAAGAGAGCTTCCTTTTACCGCATCCACAAGAAGATACTCTTTTATCAATGGGTCACTCAAATCAAAGTCTGATGTATCGGACAACATATCATACTCATAACCGATATATATTTTATCCCCTTCTGATAGAGGGAAGGATTCACTGGCTTCAATGGAGGAATAGCGATCGCATGTGGCCATCTCTCCCTCATGGACGAAAAGCTTGAAAACTTCATCCCCCTCGGAATCGACAATTTTTACATAAGGATTTTTTACAATTTCACTCCCGTCCACTAGCCCGGTGTATTTGATTACGCTCTTCAACTTCCATTCTTCACGTTCTCCTTTGATGAGATCAACACTCTGAGCATACTGAACAAAATTGCCAGGAAATGTGTAATTCGGATATCTACTAAGCCGATAGACTTTTATCGTTGGATTGTGAAGATCAATCAGATACTCGTCCCATTTTGGCGTGAATGTCTTTATCAGCATCGTTTGGTCATCTAGAGACTTATAGAAATTAGCCTGTTTTGGGAATTCTGAGGGATAACGTGTAAATCTAGCGTACATTATGTCACTGACAATCACATACTCAACTTTGCGTTGGGCCAACCAATCCAGGTGAACATTTCCCAAGGTGTGTCGGCGAATCAGGCTGTAATCCTCCCTCGATAGGGGCGGCCCATAACTTTCTAAAGCAAGAGAAGAGCCTCTGGGCAAATTATCGTTTATCCACTTCTTAGCCACAGTTCGGGTGTCTTCTTGAGTGAGGAGAGAGTTGAATCTCATTATTTTGAGGACATTGGGAATAAGAAAGATCATCACCACAGAGCAAATGAGGATTTTATTCATTCTTTTATGAAACATTGAAGCCGAGTCGTATCTTTCCAAAAAAGCTTTTAATTTGGAGAGGATCACATCAAGAAAGAGTGCGGCGATAAGGCAAAAGAAAGGGATTAAAGGAAGGAGATATCTTGCTGCCATTGACTTCCAACTCCCGATGAGTACAAAAAGTACAAGGGGAAAAACAATCAAGATTAGGTCTTTCTTTCTGCGGTGTGCTAAGCCATAAAGAACTCCGCCATAGACGAAATACTGGATAAATTTTCCAACGTTCTCGGCCAATCCATGCCGGATATAAAACAACCAAGCTGATTGAGCAGTGGAAGAGCCATAGTGCCCTACCTGCAGCAAATGTTGTGACTGCCATTTAAAATCATTCCAGAATTTGGGGAAGTCTATAATGGCATAAGGACAGCCCGCCAAAAAACCCCCGAAGAAAAAGACTACCGACAGTATGAGCTTATGGCTAAAGAAAATGTTTTTGACAGATTGTTTTTTTCCCAAAACATAGAAAATGTGAGCGAGGAATAACGGTAGAAAGAGAAGTTGGCCGCCGAACTTTGTGGCTGTGGCTATTCCCGCAAAAAACCCTGCCAGAATATAAAACTTGGTATCTCCTTTTGTGTAAATAAACCATATACACACAAACGAGATTAAAATGAAAAAAACCATAGGAACATCTGGAACCATATAATGAGAAATTTTGCTGTGCACAGGAGAGAATATGAGAAATACGGATGCCAGGATTCCAACTCTAGGGTTATACATCTTCTTCCCCAGGTAGAAAACCAAAAGAATGGTCCCGATGCTCAGCAGGACAGATAATAACCGCGCGATAATCACATACGGGGTGGCGCCTTCATCAAACGACTCCATGAAGTCAGCGATGGATGAAAATTTTCCCGATATTTTTCCCCAGATATAATACCCTCCCCACAGGCCCGCAACCATATATGTATGCAATGAGGGGACGTGAAAAAAATGTGGATTCAAGTCTCCGATAAAATAGGTGATGGAGATTTTTGCAAATCGTGCCTCATCGACATGGTAAAGATAAGGAAGGCCGAATGATATCCCAACCATCCGAGTCACTATGGCTAAAACAACAATGAGGATAAAAATGTTCTTTGTGTGGGAACTATCACCAAGACTTGCGAACATAATAGTACTATATAAATAAGACTTCACCCTCCGTCAAGTTATTTATATGACTGGCTCCAGTTGGGCTACCATTGAAGATATCAGAAATATCATGTCTGACAATGAGAATAGCAAAAAGATGCGAGGGAACTTTGACAAAGAGGGAACGGAATGCTATTATTCTGAAAAAATCAAATGAAAGTAACCGTAATCATCCCGACCAAAAATGAAGAACGCAGTATAGAAAAAATCATTACCCGGTGTAAAAAACATGCTGATGAGTTGCTAATCATTGATGGACATTCTTCAGACAATACAAGAAAAATTTCAGAGGAACTAGGAGTGCGGGTTGTTCTTGACCATGGAAAGGGAAAAGGAGACGGCCTCAGAGTCGGAATTCAAGAGGCTAAAGGGGACATCATTGTGTTCATAGATGCCGATGGATCGCATGACCCTGAGGACATTCCCAGATTGGTTAAGCCCATCCAAGAAGGCAAAGCGGATTTGGTTGTTGGCTCCCGCGGAATGGGAGGAAGTGATGAACTCCATGGCGACGTTGAAAAATTATTGCGGATGATCGGCAGCGACATTATTCTAATCGGTATCAACAAGCGGTGGAAGGTTCATTTGACAGACAGCCAAAACGGTTTTAGGGCGATAAGAACAGAAGTTGCACGGCAATTGAACCTCAAGGAAAACATCACAACTATCGAACAAGAAATGGCGATGAAATGTTTGAAGAAGGGCTTCCGAGTGGATGAGGTCCCAACACACGAATATAAAAGAGAATACGGAGAGTCAGTCATACGTTTGAAAAAGGTTTGGTTCAGGTATATCTGGAGTTTTATTAAAAATCTCATCTGAAATTGAACATCATTCTTTTAAACCCCCCATATTTTTTCAAGGTAGTCAGAGAAGGACGGTGCCAACACGAAGCAGCGATCTGGGATTCTGTTTATCCTCCACTCTCTCTTGCCACCATCGCATCTTTCTTGAGAGAGCAACACAACGTCATTATTATCGATGCAATTGCAGAGGAGAAAGATCTACATGCGATTTTGAAAACAATCGATGAATTTAATGCCGATTTGATAATTTCCTCGATTTCCACCCCTACTGTCAGCGAAGATCTCCGAGTATTAAAACAGATAAAAAACCAATCAAAGGCAAAAATTGCCGTTTTCGGAGTGCATGCGACATATTTCTCTGAAGATATCATTCGAGAGGACTATATTGATTATGTCATTCTAAACGATCCCGAAATCCCAGCAGTCCGCATTGCATCAGGAGATATGAATAATCTGGAGGGGATTGCCTATAAAACAAAGGACAAAATTGTTCTATCCCCACCTAATAAGACAGGAATATCCCACTTCAAAGTTCCCGCCTGGGATCTGATTGATCTTGATAATTATAAAATTCCTATTAAGCGGAAGAGTTATGTTTTGGTCTCAACAGCTCGCGGGTGCCCTTATGACTGTTCATTCTGTGTGGTCCCTTATTATTATGGAAAAAAAATAAGGTTTCGGGAAGTTAATGAAGTCATTGCAGAACTGAAGGCCGTTGCAAAACATGTGAAAGATATCTTTTTTCACACGGACCTTTTTACATTCAAAAAAGAATACGTGCTAGAGTTGTGCGCCCGAATGATTCAGGAAAATTTAGGTATTCATTGGATCTGCAACAGCAGGGTTGATACATTCGATAAAGAAATGGCTGAAGCCATGAAAAAAGCAGGATGTTGGATGGTTTCTTTTGGAGTCGAAAGCGGAAACCAAACAATATTGGACCTTTGCGGAAAGAAAATCACTCTAGAGCAATCAAAAAAAGCCATCCGTATCTGTCGTGAGGTAGGATTAATTTCAATCGGACATTTTGTTTTAGGATTTCCTGGAGAAACAGATGCGACTCTCAAACAAACAATCCTATTTTCAAGAGAAATTGACCCGGATTTTGCCGAATTTTACATAGCCACTCCCTTCCCAGGAAGCAGGCTGTTTGAATCAGTCCAGAAAGACATCCAATTGAACTGGAACAATATCCGGTACGACTATGATCCCTATAATTATGAATTTGACCTGAAAAGAATAAGGAAAAATGCTTATTTCCGGTTTTATCTGAGGCCCAAAAAAGTCTTAAGATTTATCTCCCTGTTTGGAATAAATCGAATTATTGCAATGGGTCTTTCCGCGTTCCGGTTTCTTTTTTCTTTTTATAAAGACAGATGAACTCTTTCCCTGATTTTTTTGAATTGTTAGGATTCAGCCTCTATTTTGCTGCTTTTTTGAGTTCAAATGAATTGTCGACATAAACGTATCCTCTCCTCGATACAAAAACTCTTTCAATTTTTTCCCCATCTTTTTTCAAATCAAACTGTACTGAAAAAGGAGGATGGGTTTCGGAAAAGATCATGTCAAGGCCGCCAATATTATTTGGAATTTTAGAAATATATTCAATGGTATTTCCAGTTTGAGTAAGAATTATTGATTTCTCACTCTGAGAGTAAGGCTGGACGTCCAGGATTACTCTCTCCATTTTTTCAGTGTCAGTGACAATAATTTTGCCAGAAAAGCTCTTTTTTTCTTTACTCCCCCATCTCAATCGCCAAACACCTTTGGTCTTCTGCACATAATAACCATCAAGAACAGTCAAAGCCCTTTTTGAGATATTATTGTTAGAAAAAAACCTGCTCAAAACTCTATGCACATCGCGATTTTTGTTTTGTATCTCCAGGGCCTTTAAGTAAGCCGCTGCAGACTTCTCAATCTCGTTATTCCAGAAAAAAGAGTTACCTTTTGTGATGTATTTATTGGAATTGTCGATAGAGGAAAAAATATAGAAATTATAAATTTTTGTGTCATAAAAATAATTGGAGGTTATGAAATCAAGCACGTCCGGCATCTTAGGATACCAAAATCTGAATTCCCATTGTCTGAAAACAATGATCTTTGGCTTGTTGTTTTTGATTTGTGATAGAAACTTCTTCCTTTTTTCCGGAAAATAGCCAGGGATTCTTCCGTTATCAAATTCAGTTGCATTCTTCCGTTGGGATAAAAAGTAAAGCGGGCTTTCTCCAAAGCACAAGATGCGGTCCTCTGAAGATGTATTATTATCAATATACGACAGGATTTTGCTGTAAACCATCGCTTGACGAGCAGGAGGATAAATCTCAGCCCTATCTGTTCCTAAAATCTCTCGGTGAACCCCACCTCGCAAAGCTATCCCTCCGCTGTCATACTGAACCATAGGATGACTAAAGAAATTGAAATAGATGTAAAAAAACAGGATCGATAAACACATAACAAACACAACTGACCATGCTGCAGTTTTTACATCGAAAAAAAACTTTTTTCTTTTCCACGTCTGCTTCAGTCGAGAATAGACAAAACATATCAAATATGCCAATAAAATATAGATCAACGCCCCGCTTTGAGGAATTCTTGATTCATGAGTCCAATGCCATATGTGAGTGAATGAGAATAAAGCAAGTATCCAGATACTCAAAAGAGAAAAATTCTGGATTTTTTTATCAGTCCGCTTTGTAAAGAACCGTGAAAGAAGAATAAGACCGATCACAAAAAAAAGTGCCATGCAAAGATAAGGAAAAGACAGACCAAGATCTCTATCTTTAATGTCAATTGGCCATTTTAAGAAAACCAAAGGAGACCTAAAGGCGTAAGATTCTATATGTCCTAACTGAACTGTCTGATAGATTCCTTCGATAAACTCAGCAAGTCCATCTCTAAGCCAGTAAAGAAGAATTATTGGCAGGACAGCCAAAAAGACCGACAGGCCAAAAGACACCCCTTTATTCAGTATAGCTGCAAACTTGGATTTCTCTGAAATTCCTAAAAGAAACAGCAGGATACAGACCGTGATAAAACTATAGCCTGCAAGATCTTCTCGGAAAAAGACGGAAAACCCAACGGATAATCCAAGGAGGAACAAATTCAATTTTTTGGGATTCGCGATATATTTTAATATAAAATAGATATTGACTAATAAAATTAAATTGACAAAGGCCTTTACCCAGAATCCAGGCATTAGCAGGAGCAGGGCTGATGGAATCAAACTGAAGGGCAAGGGCATAATTTTTCTCGAAACGTGAAAGGCAAGAATGTTCTTTATTGTATGCAGGACAACAAACAACAATCTTTCCACTGCAATACTTTTTCCAAATAAAAGAAACCATGCCGCTAGTAAATAATATCTTCCCAATGTGTATTGATGGAAGTCTTTCAGAGGCAGCTCCCCTGATAGGACCCGCATTGCTCCATTAATGAGCAATCCTCCATCAACATCAATTTTGAAATATTTATAATACAATAGGTAATAAATTATGCTGAATATCCCGATTAAAATGCTGATCAGCAAAGGGATGTGTTTCTTTTTCAGAGACAAATCAAATCTCCTATCCTCACGCATAAATCATAAAGAGACATTATTGTATTGATATGAATATTTATTTTCAACCTGAATTTATCTTATCACATTCTATGATCAATTTAGGTCCATTCACCCCTATTTCTCTCATGGCGAGCTTCCTCATCCAAAACGACTAATCGGAAAGGGTGAAAAAATCATCTCCAATTTCACCTTAAAGGAGCCTTGACTATACAGCGGAGAAAACTTAACCTTTCTATGAAGCTAAATTTTACTTTACTTAATTGACAACAATAGTAAACTATAACATTAACCTTTGCGCTAAAAACTTAGGAGATGTAAAAATGAAGATTAGATACACGAACATCAAGCTAATACTCCTGAGTATTCTGTTTTTGGTTCCTGCCCTAATCTTCGGAGGAGCTCTTTTTGAAGATCAAATTGCTGAAAAGAACCTGACGCCATCTCAAGCCAAAATAACTGCCGATGGACCTTCTAATCCCATAAAAATTTCCAACTCTGGAGCAAATTCGGCAACTCCACTTGTTGTGGCAGATTCCGCAGGAGCTGCCCATGTGATCTGGATAGAGGGGACAGGCAGGAATGGACGCGTCTTTTACAACACCAATAAGAGCGGTAGTTGGGGAAATCCAGTGAATACATCTTCGGATATAAAAATCGGTGGATCGGGTCCCTGGCCGGACTTTGCGATAGACACCGCCGGCAGATTGCACTATGTCCTGACTGCAGTCTCTCCCTATCCGAATTACGAGATCTATTATAAACAACATTCCAGCAGTGGATGGCAAAGCAGTGTTAACGTCTCGGGAACTGCTACAGAGGGATCAGGAGGGTCAGCTTGTCCGACGATAGCGACAAGCCCGACGAACAACAACTGTTATGTGGTGTGGTATGATGATTTTAACGACCAAGATCATTGGCGGCTTCATTTTAACTATCGAAGCAGCAGTGGTTGGAGCAACACCAGGATATTACCGCTCGGCAGCGGGACATACACTCCAGAAATTGACGTTGATGGGCAAGGGAGAGCGCATCTGATTTGGATCAAACGCCGCAGAAATTCCTCTGTGATCTGGTATTCAAGCAATTCCAATCCTACGGACGTCAACAAATGGACTGGGCCAATTTCCGTATCCGGAGAATCCAACGAGGATTGGTGTGAACCCGATATGGCCGTAGACAATCAGGGAAACGTCCATATTGCCTGGATACAAAATAAAGATGGCAATCGCGAAATCTTTGTCAGGAGCAGAATCAATGGCTCGTGGAGGGATAGACGAAATGTCTCGAACACTTCAACGAAATCATACCTCCCGCGGATCGCAGTGGATAGAAACTCTGGAAATGTCTATGTTGTGTGGCAAGAACGCACTGGTGGAAAATGGCAGATTTATTTCGCATACTCTCAAGACGGCAACTGGTCTGCAACTTCAGCTATAACCAAGAATTCCCACGAGTCAGTCACTCCTGATGTTTATGTGGATCAGTCGGGAGAGATTCATATAGTGTATTCAGATAACTCGTCGGGTGGCTATAATATTTGGTATGTCAGCACCAGAGAGCTCGGTGAGATCATCAGCGTGCTCTACCCTCCACTCAACGTGCGTATCAACACATCCCTGGATGGCTCGCCGGACAAAAAAAAGAATATCGTTACATGGAAAAAGAACTCTTCTAATGACAATGAAAAAGTCAAAAACTACAAAATATACAGGAAACAGGTCTCTCAAGGAGTGAGCGC